>PLIG01000046.1 GCA_003139255.1 Acidimicrobiaceae bacterium
CCACCTGCCTGCACGCCTCCGCCCCTGCGCGCGAGGTGAGGAGCTGACGCTCGGGGAGGTGATCCGACCCCTCTGTCCAAGTCCGCACCGCGCAGTGGGTTACCCGACAACGCCAGCGCCTCTTGCGCCAGATGAGGCGCGTAGCACGGTGAAAGCACGGAAGATCGCGCACCTCGACGCTCACGCGGTCCTGGGCTTCTGCCGCTATGCCGCATCCAGCGCAGAGCACCTCGAGCACGGTGGTCTCGACATGGACCACCAGCTCCGCCTTGGCTTCGAGCACCTCGAGCACCCGGAAGCCATCCAGTCCCAACATCTTCTCAGCGAGCCCTATAGCGTCGCCCATGGCAGAGGTCTCCTTGTCGTCGCTGTTCGTCGAACATCAGCAACGATGGCGGGACCTCTGGCCGCGTTGGTGGATCCTCGGCTACCTCACGCTCCCCAGTTCAAGGCGGAGAGCCAGATTTACGACTCGCGAGAATATTGTCGCCGGCGAGTCGTCATCTGATTGCAGATCCAGACGGTGCAGCATATTGTGGAGTTGGCGCCGCAACTCGGTCTGTTCCTCGCCTGTGAATTCCAGTACCCAGTTGCCCACAAGCGCGAGTACATAGGCCTTCCAAACATTAGTGTATTGGCCCTCTTGCAGCGGGTTTCCCTCGGCTAGCCGCTGAAAGACCGGGTTACCTGTCGGATTGAATGCGGGGACTACCTCGATGTCCGACAGCTCGTTGATCGCGGTGTATCGATCGTTCAAGATTCGAAAGAGGGCAGTCTTACCGGTCCCCTTGTCGCCAGCGACTATGTCCGCTTCGTCTCGAATAAGTTGGCGGAATATGTGCGTTTCAACAAAGTACTTCTCGAGAGCCGTATCGAATTCGGCGACAGAATTTCCAAGATCAAGGTCTTGCAGTATCCCGAGAACCTGCACTGTCCCTCCATTGGGCGTTCCAATGAACTGTTTAGATCCAGGCTCAAGAGCCAAAGCCCTAAATCCCTATCGTTCCTAAGGGCCCCATCATGTCGCATCGTCGTTGCTCGTGCTCTCTCAACGACACGCCGTTCGCCGACCTGCGGTGACGTAGCGAACTCGGTCATCCGGTCGGCCACCTCGGGTGAGTGAGTGGGGACCGACACACCAGGGTTGCGGTCGGGGTTACAGTCCAGGCGGCCCTCGGAGGATTTCGGCGGTCGAGGCGCCTTAGGTGCCGCCGCAGAGTGGACCCCAGCTAACAGCGTCTGATTATTCCTCAGAAGGCGCCCACGATTCCTAAAATTGCTTGGCGCTTACTCGTTAGCGCGCTTGTGCGCTGCCGGGGCGCCCGCGGCCTAAACGCAGGACCAAGCGTCGACACTGTGAGGAGTGAGCCGCCTAAGCCGGCCAAGAGTGATATCGGATGGGCGATCGATCTCCGAATGTCCCCAAGCCACTGCGCGCAAGCTACACATCCAGTGCGCGACACGTAGATACCTATGTCGACCGCAAATTGCAGTTATGGCGCAGGCCGGCTCGCCAGGACAGCGCCCCGAGCCGTCGATCTGATCCGGTGGCAACCGGCGTTCGCCTTCAGAGGATCGCTCAAGAGTGGTTGATCTGTGAGCTGATCAGATCACTTTTCCGACGATCGGCCACTTTCTCGAAGCCGGTTCGGCGTGTTCACTCGTTTCGCGCTACCTCGGGTCCCGTGATCCGACTCAGGAGTGGGAACGTCGAGGCGATAATCGCGAGTGAAGCCGCAAGTCCGCCGAGGACGGTCGCCCAATACGCGATCCCCGGAACTCGGAACGCGAAGTCGAGCTGCGACCTGAGGAAGAGGGCGGCCGCGACCAGACCGACCACGATCGACACTACGGCAACGAGAAGGAGCGGCAGCGCACTCTCCAGCGCAACGACGCGGCGCAGGACGCCGGTGGGGACGCCAGTGAGCCTGAGCAGGCTGAACGGGCGCCTGCGCTCGCTCAGCCCGGCGGCGATGTTTACGGCAAGGCTGCAGGCGGCGATGATCAGGCTCGCCACGACCACCACATCGGTCATGTCCTGGACCATCGCGAGGAGGCGCGAGTCATTTGGCCCGATCGCGTCGACCACCACCGGAGGCCCGCGGAAGGGAAAGGCCTGCTCGAGCGAGGTCCGTACCCGCTCGAGGGAACTGGACGATCCGTCCGTGGCGACGACGACCGCCTCGACGGGAAGACTCGCGATGCTCGCCACCAACAGGTGAGCGGACGGCCAGACCGTCGAGGACACCGATTTGGCCGCCTCGTTTTGCCCGAGGAATAAGCCGATCATCGCCACCGTCGCTCCCGGCGCGCACCCGCCGATCGCGGGCGTATTCGCCAGCGCGGCACACGCGACCACCCCGGTCCCGTTCATCTGCTGATCGGGAGACGGGCCCACATGGACCACCGTCACACTGCGCACCCCCGGCATCGAGCGCAGCCCCGTAAGCACCTGGCCTCGGACGGAGGGAACTTCGGTGGAAGCGTCACACGACGTCGTGACGCCGCAGAACTGGTCTGCGAGGGTGTCGGTCGATCCGACGCTGCCTCCCTGGGAGCGGGTGGCGACGATCGAGCCCAGCGCCCCGATCGCTGCGCTCGTGACGA
>PLIG01000168.1 GCA_003139255.1 Acidimicrobiaceae bacterium
GTACAGCTCTACGAGCTCGACAGCCACCTCGTGCACCGCGGCGCGCGCCTTTGCCCGCGTGCGCTGCCACTCCGAGCCACCGAGACGGTTCAGGGAAGGGGCCTCGCCGCCGCTGTAAGGGGTGAGCACCTCGATCTGATCCGAGGGGAGGTAGAGCCGGTCGTCCCCGCGATAGCAGAGCAACAGGTAGTCGCGCGAGGCCCCGTTCACCGTGCGCGTGACCATGCCCGCGTAGCGTGCCACGCCGTGCTGGCGGTGCACGACGTAGTTACCAGGGGCCAAGTCGTCGAAGAAACCTTCGGTCGGCCGGGCGCGCGCTCGCGCAGGGCGATGTGCGCGCCGTCGTCCCGTGATGTCCGGCTCGGCGAGAACCCCGACCTTCGCGGAGGGAAGAAGGAACCCGCGTTCCAAGGCTGCCACTACGACCCGGATGCCTCTTGCCGCGAGGTCCGGCTCCGGCACGCCGTCTGCTTCGAGCACGGGGACCGACAACCCCTCCTCCGCGAGCACCGAGGAGAGCCGAGCAGCCGAGCCGCCGCTGTCCGCGCACACCGTCACCGACCAGCCCTCCTCGACGAGAGAGCCCAGCTTGCGCGCCCACGCGGCACGGTCGCCGAGAAGCGGCTCCCATGCCTTGGCGCCGACGGCGGGGGTCTTTGGACCCTCGGCCACGGCCAACACGCTCAGCACGGGGGCGCGACAGCGCGCCAGCAGGCGGTCGTACGCGACGTGCAGCCGGGGGAACCGGGCGTGCCCACTGTCGTGGGCACCTTCTACGACGCCCCACGTGACGGCGAGGGCATCCGCCAGGGCCGCCTCGTCGTCGTTGAGCTCGCTCGCACGGTCTCGCATGCGCCTGGGGTCGACCAGCACGACCCTCCCGTCGTCTCCGATCATGTCGGGGAGCACCTGCTCGGAGCCGACTAGCCAAGCAGTCCAGGACTCCATTCCGTCGAAGAGCTGGCCNNACTGCGAACGGCCCCACGGCTCACCGGCAACGAGCTCACGGGCACGGGCGCGCACTTCGTCTGACGGAAGAAGCTCACGGCATCCGTGAAGATCCACTCTCTCGAGGTCAGACACCGAGCGCTGGTCGCCCGGGTCGAACAGGGTCAGGCGGTCAACCTCGTCCCCGAGGAAGTCGATGCGCACGGGCATGTCCGAGGTCGACGCAAAGACGTCGACGATGCCCCCGCGGACGGCGAGCTCGCCTCGGTGCTCCACCTGGTACTCGCGGCGGTAGCCGAGCGACACCAGCTTGGCGACCAGCTCGCTCTGGTNNGCGCACGGGCGCGGCCGCCTCGCCCAGGGGCCCGAGCCGCTGGAGCAACGCCCGCACCGGAGCGACGACCACCGAGGGAGGATCCGGCGGGGGAACGACGGGCGAAGTAGAGCCCTGCTGCGACGGGTCGTCGGAGCCGGTTGCGCCTAGCCGCCACAGCAGCCGCAGCCGCTGGCCCATCGTGGCGATCTCGGGGCTGACTCGCTCGAAGGGCAGGGTGTCCCAAGGGGGAAAGAGCTCCACCGCTTCGTCCCCGACGAAGGCGGCCAAGTCATGGACCATGCGCTCGGCGTCCAACACGGTGGGCGTCACCACCAGCATCGGACGACGCTCGGAGAGGGTGCAGAGCCCGGCGACCACGAACGCGGTGGCTGCCTCGGGCACCGCCAGGGCGCCTGTTCCAGCGCGAAGCGCGTCGAGCATGACGGGCTCGTGTCGCAAGAGGGAGGGGAGCGAGCGGAGGCTCACCATTTCAGGCTACGGGTCCAGAGGATCACGTGTTGAACAGCTGCATCGCAGTGGAGACCCCTGAGACGGCGATGGCCTCGACTGCATCCGCCGCCACTTCTTCGGCGACGTCAAGTTCCTCGCGCTCGGACTGGCCGGGCCGGCGAAGCACGTAGTCGGCTCCCGCCTGGCGCTCGGGTGGCTTGCCGATCCCGATGCGGACGCGCACGTACGAGTCGTCGTGAAGGTGAGCGTGAACCGACTCCAGCCCGTTGTGGCCTGCTGTGCCGCCGCCCGCCTTGATCTTCACCCGCCCGGTCGGCAGGTCGAGCTCGTCGTGAACGACCACGATGCGTGACACCTCATCGATCCCGAACCGCCGAGCAAGAGCGCGAACCGCAAGGCCCGAGTCGTTCATGTAGATCTTGGGCACCGCCAGAACGACCACCTTCTCCCCTATCTCCGCCCTTGCGACTGCGCTGTGGGTCCCCTTCTCGGCTCGAAGGCGTTCCTCGTGACGGCTCGCGAGCAGCACGACGACTTCTGCTCCCAGGTTGTGGCGGCTCCGCCCGAACTCGCCCCCCGGATTGCCCAACCCCACTACGAGCAGGTCGGCATGAACCCCGGTGCGGGGCGTGCGAAAGACACGTCGCAGCGTCTAGCCCTCTTCGGAGCTGCCGGAGCTGCCACCGGCCTGAGCAGCCTCGCCCGCTCGGGCCCCACTCTCTGCAGTCACGGCCTCGCCCTCTGCAGCCTCTGCAGCCTCTGCCTCCTCTGCCTCTGCAGCCTCCTCCTGCACCCTCGGGGGCTGGCCGGCCACGATGATGGATTCGGGGTCGAGGTCGGTGCTCACACCCTCGGGGAGGGCGATCTCCGAGACTCGGATCACCGATCCGATCACAATCCCCGAGACGTCCACCTCCAGGTGGGCGGGGATGTCCGCCGGTCGGGCCCGCACCGGCAAGCCGAACAGCTGCTGGTCGAGCACCCCGTCGGCACGGTGAAGCTCGACCGTCTCTCCCACGAGCGAGATCGGGACCTCGGCCGAGATCTCGCGTTCGGGGTCGACGACCTGGAAGTCGACGTGGATGACCGTCCCGCGCACAGGGTTGCGCTGGAGCTCGCGCGCCATGGTGAGGTACTGCTTGCCGTCGACGCTCAGCGACAGGACTGCGTTCAACCCTGCGTCGGTGCTAAGAGCAGCACGCAGGTCACGCCCCTGCACCGTGACATGAACCGGGTCCACTCCCTCGCCGTAGACGACGGCGGGCACGCGGCCCTCTGCCCGCAGACGCCTGGCGGAACGGCTGCCGATGGGGCGGCCGGGCTCGGCTGACAGTATGAACTCGGCCACGAACATGCTCCTTGCAGGGACTACATGCCAGATCGCGCCGACCGGACGGACTCGACGCGCACAACAGCATATCCTCCCTGATCAGCTCACCTCGGTGACGATCCCGTCGGCCAAGAACGAGACGAAGCCGTCTGTCGCCAGCGCCTCTGGCAGAGGCTCCCCGTACGTCCACACGGCGTCCGTCCAGGTGCGACCGCCGACGGTGAGCGACCAGTAACTGGCCACCTTTGTAGGGGCACACGGTGATCGTCTCAAAAGGCCGAAGAAGCTCCCCTCGCACGTCGTCGAGCGGTACGTACCAACGCGTCGGCAGCCCTGTCTCGTTCACCGACACCGCACGGTCGGTCCCTAGCACCGGCTCGCCGTCGGTCTTCGGATGTACCAGCGGGGCAGAAGCGCCGCCTCGTGAAGCATGCCCACGTTCGTGCTGTCGACGACCGTGATCCCGGCCAGCTCGCCTCGGACTCGCTGTGGTAAGGCGTGCAGGTACAGCAGATGCGCGGGCTGCTCTGACAGCGCGATGTTCAGGATGCCACCTGCGGGACGGCCGAAGGGTGCGATGGATCCGAGTGTGAGGGACATGCAACGGTCCTAGCACCGCCTCCGCCCTTGCGCGGTGGCGGCCGCGTCAGACCAGGTTGTCGCCTCCGAAGATCTCCGAGACCGACGTGCGCTCGAACACCGCGGCGATTGCGTCAGCTATGAGCTTCGCCACCGAGATCACCTCGAGTTTCGGAATTCTGCGGTCCTCGGGCACCGGCAGCGTGTTCGTCACCAACACTCGCGACAGCCGTGACTTCTCGAGACGCTCGAGCGCGGGGTCGGACAGAATCCCATGGGTCGCCATCGCCCACACCTCGGAGGCACCGCGCTCTGCCAGCAAATCGGCGGCAGCGCAGATGGTGCTCGCTGTGTCGATCATGTCGTCGACGATGACGCAGCGGCGCCCCTGCACCTCGCCCACCACGTCCAGGGCCTCCACGAGGTCGCTCGCGTGACGGGGGCGGCGCTTGTGGACGAAGGCGAGGTCGGCACCCAAGTGCTGGCTGAAGCGCTCGGCCACCCTCACCCGCCCGGCGTCGGGAGACACCACCACGAGGTCGGCCGTGCCGTGCCGCCTGAGCTCGTCGACGAGGACCGGCATAGCCGTCAAGTGGTCGAAGGGGACGTCGAAGAACCCCTGGATCTGTCCCGAGTGCAGGTNNAGAAGCCCTGGATCTGGCCCGAGTGCAGGTCGACGCTGACCACGCGATCGGCCCCCGCCACACTGAGCATGTCGGCCACCAGCTTCGCGGTGATGGGCTCGCGCCCGGTGACCTTTCGGTCCTGTCGTGCGTACCCGTAGTAGGGACACACCGCGGTGATCCGCTTGGCCGACGCTCGCTTGGCGGCGTCGATCATGATCAGCTGCTCCATCAGCGTTTCGCTCACCGGACCGCAGTGGGTCTGCACGATGAACACGTCGCTGCCGCGCAACGACGCGTCGTAGCGGCAGTGCACCTCACCGTTGGCAAATTCACGCAGGTTCACCTCTCCGAGCTCGACCCCCAGGTGGGCGGCGATCTCCTGGGCCAGGTCGGGATGGGAACGCCCGGAGACGAGCTCGAGACGTCGGCGCGGCATGAGCTCCATCAAGCCGACGCTATCAGGCACCTCCACAGAGGTCCTGGGGGAGACGGTCGAGCATCCTCAGTCGAGCGCCTCCCCGGCTTCGTGCCAACGTGCTCCGATGTGGGTGAACGGGCCGACCACCTCAGCGGGTCTGACCCGCGCTCCGGGGCCCAGTGAGGCGAAGGGGCCGACGCGCGCGTACGCACCGATCACAGCGTGTTGTGCGCTGCTGGTCGTCACGACGGCGCCCTCGCCGACCTCGGTGTCGACCAGCCGGCTGGCGGGTCCGATCTCGGCGCCCGCGGCGACCGTGCAACGCCCCTGCAGGACGACGTCGGGCAGCAGGACAACGTCTGGCTCGAGATGCACGGAGACGTCCACGTAGGCGCGTTCTGGGTCCCACATCGTGACCCCGCGACGCATCCACCTCTCGTTGATCCGGTCGCGCAGCTCTGCCTCGGCAACGGCGAGCTGCGCCCGGTCGTTCACGCCTGCCGCCTCCATCGGGTCCGTCAGCACGAGCGACTCGACCCTGTGGCCAGCGTCGTGGAGCACGGCGTAAACACCTATGAGGGAGTGCTCGACCGTCGGCCCGATCGAGCGCAGGCGCCTCAAGGCCGGGGCGAGCATCGAGTGCCTGAAGCAGTGGATCGTCGTGGCCACCTCGTCCACGTAGCGCTCCTCCTCGGTGAGGTCGGTGTCCTCTACCACCCTGACCACTGCCTGATCCTTGCTCCGCAGGACGCGGTCGTAGCCGGTCGCGTCGCTGATCAGCGCGCTGAGCAAGGTCGCCGCTGCATCTGCCGCGCGGTGGCGACGGACGAGCGCGGCGAGCGTCCGAGGCCTCACGAGAGGAGTGTCGCCGGGCACCACGACGACGTCACCGTCTTGGTCGGCCAATGCCTCAGGCAACGCGGTGAGCCCCACTGCCAACGCGTCGGCGGTTCCGAGATGCTCGGGTTGCTCCACGACCTCGATCGAGAGCGAAGACGGTGCATGGTCGACGAGCACCTTCCTGACCCACTCACCGCGCTGTCCGACGACCACCACTGCTTCGTTCATCGAGAGCTTGGCGAGAGCGTCGAGCACGTACAGGATCATCGGACGGCCACAGAGCCGGTGAAGAGTCTTCGGCTGCTCCGAGCGCATCCTCGTCCCCTCGCCGGCCGCGAGGACCACGGCGGAGAGCGGGCGCGTCTCCATGGGCCGTAGTCTGGCACCCCCTGATCGGTCAGTAGCGGACATCACGCCGGTGCACCGCACTCGTGGTGTCCTCGGTCGTAGAGCGAGCCTTGCGAGTCCCGCTTCTGTACTCTGGGATCTGTACTCTGGGATCAGGCGCCGGGACTAACCAGGACCAAAGCGCCGTACGTCTTCTGCCGCGTACTTGGCGACCACGTTGTCCGTCGCCGCGGTGCGCTCTACAGCCGCTACCACGTCGGCCAGCCGGGAACCGGGAAAGGCAAAGGCCATCTCGTCGGCGCGCATACCCGTGCGCACGCGGCCGAGCGCACGCGTTGAGAAATGAGCTGTCATCGCGCAATCCTCCACGGTGGGTCCCACCAGCACAAGGGTTCCCCCACCAAGACGCCGTGACTGGAACCGACCCGGCACGCTCGGCGTGCCCGAAACTCAGCCGGCCACGAAGCTCAGCCGGACGCGCCGATGGACGTTGTCGCTGTTCATGTCGACGAGCACGACACGCTGCCACATCCCGAGGACCACGCGGCCGTCGATCACGGGCAGGACGACAGAGGGCGACACCAGAACGGGAAGAAGGTGGTCCGCTCCGTGGCCCCTCGCACCATGCCGGTGGAGATAGTGCGCGTCGCGGGGCAAGAGCCGTTCGAGCGCGGCTATCAAGTCCTCCTCGGATCCCGAGCCGGTCTCCATCAGGGCAACCCCCGCTGTGGCATGCGGCACAAATACCGAGCAGAGCCCGTCGCCCCGGCCGGCACAGAACTGCTCCACCTCGCCGGTCAGGTCGACCACTTTCCGGCGAGAGGTGTCGAATCGGATCTCCGTCGTTCCCATACGCCTCACCTGCCCGGCGACTTCGTGGGTCGCTGGGATGTCCCCGCCGCTCATGTTCAAAACCCCATACCATGATTAGCGTGGCTGAGGTGGATCGGGTCTCCGTCGAACATCAGCCCGACGGTACATTCAGTGTCAACGTGGGGAGCGGTCCCAGCGCGACTAGGCACTTCGTGAGCGTACCCGGGGAGCTTCCCGCTGTGCTCGGGTGCGAGCACGTGGCGGTTGACGATCTCGTACGAGCGTCGTTCAGATTCCTCTTGGAGCGCGAGCCGGCCACCTCGATCCTGCGGCACTTCAGCCTGAACCAAATCACCGACTACTTCCCCGACTACCCGAGCGAGATCCGTCGTCGACTCGGCAAAAGGCGCACAGGAGACGTCGACAAGGGCACTCAACAACGCTAAGCGGAGGGCCTGCGGGACACGAACAGGGGGGCCACGGGGCCTCTTCGTGCCCACAGCCCTCGTCCCGCCATCTGTCAACGGTAGAGAGAGCCGAGGGCCACTTTCGTGAACACCACGCACCTCTCGTCCGTATCCTCGTCGAACGGCTGTCGCCCGCCACTGATGCAGCGGCCGCCGCCCGCCAACTGCGACCGAAGACGAGACCTAACTGGAGGAGCGAACACTATGAGACTCGGACGATCCCGCCCGCTGGTCAGCATCGCCGTCCTGGCAGTCCTAGCTCTGGGCGCCGACGCCTGCAGCTCCTCCCCCAGCAACAGCCACTCCGGCGCCTCGGGCTCCGCAGTTCCGGCATCGGCTGCGGCAGACACGGTGAAGGTGGCAAGCGCCCCGACTTTCGGGAACGTTCTTGTCAATAGCGTGGGAATGGCTCTCTACACTTACGGTCCCGACAGAGGCCACAACGGCATGAGCAATTGCTCCGGCAGCTGCGCCCAGGCATGGCCGCCTCTCACGGTCCCTGCCGGGACCGCTCCCACTCGGGGCACGGGGGTGACGGGAACGTTGTCCGCGGTGAAGCAGGCAAACGGGACATATCAGGTCACCTACGACGGGTTGCCTCTGTACACCTTCGTCCAGGACAGCGCCTCCGACCAAGTGACGGGGAACAACGTGGCGGGGTTCTCGGTGGCGAAGCCGGCGAGCTCCGGATCGTCTACTGCGACTTCGTCCTCCGCGACAACCTCCACCACCTCGGGCAGGTATTGAGCACTACGCTGAACTGCTCGACGCGCGACGATCCCCGAACAACCGAAGTGAACACACTCGCTCGCAGTGCGAAGACGCGTGCATCGCGCACCGCGCGCACCCGCGCCGCGGCATCGTCGAAGACTGTAGGCGAGCGCCCCTTCGAAGCAGCTGACGAGGCCGGACTGCGAGATGCCTTCATTGCTCATGGGAGCGAGCTGTTCGGATTCGCCCGGAAGGCTCTCGACGACTCCGGCGCCGCCGAAGAAATCGTACAGGAGACTTTCGTCCGAGCTTGGCGAGCACGACATCGCTTCGACTCGAGCCTCGGCAGCCTACGCACGTGGCTTTTCGCCATAGAGCGAAACGTCGTGGTCGACCACGCCCGCGCTCGGGCAATCCGCACGACCGAGCCTCTGGCCGAAGACGTGGCAATCGACGGAGATGACGTGGAACGGGCGATGGTCGAGTGGCAGGTCGAAGACGCAGTGCGCCGCTTGCGCGCCGAGCACCGCCAGGTCCTCTTGGAGATCTACTACCGCGGACGCTCGAGCCGTGACGTCGCCGTCGAGCTCGGGATCCCGGAGGGAACCGTCCGAAGCCGATTGTTCTACGCGCTGCGCTCGCTGCGCCTGGCACTCGAGGAGATGGGGTGGGAGCCGTGAGCTCGCAGGATTGCGACCGCTTCAGGGGACTGATCGCCCTCGAAGCCTTCGGCCGGCTACCTGAGTCCGAGCGCCCCGGGCTTGTCGCACACCTCGACGGATGCCGCGAGTGCCGCGAGGACGGGCGCGAGCTCACGGAGCTGTCCGCATTGCTCCCTGCTGCCGACCTTGGCAATCTCGACGAGGAGCAGATGCCCGGCGCTCTGCCCGGCGCGGTGCTGGGCCGCCTGCGCTCGGATGCTCGTCGAGAGCGACGCACGCGGAGCCTGCGCTACGTGCTCGGAGGAGCAGCGGCTGCAGCAGCTGTGACGCTCGGCCTGGCACTCTCGCTCGGCGGGGGGGTCGCCGCCAGCCGTACCGTGGCGCTGACCGGCGGGCAGGGAGTGCACGCATCGCTGCGCTTGACTCCCGAGGCATGGGGAACCTCCCTGCGCATCGAGGAGTCCGGCCAGCGCGGGGGGCAGGTTCTTTGGGTGTCCATGCGGACGACGTCTGGCAAATGGTGGAATGCGGGCACCTACCGGACGATGTCCGGCCACGCCGTGCAAGTCGACCTTGCATGTGCGTTAGGTCTCGCCAACATCCGGTCGGTATGGGTTCGGGACTCAGCGGGGAACGTCGTGCTGCACGCATATCTGGATTGACGCACAGCTGCGGGAGACTCCCTCATGAGAACAGACAGGGCTCATGAGGCCAGACAGAGCACGCCTTCGAAACCCGCCTCCAGGCAAGCGGCGAGCTTCGAGCCGTCGGGCACCGCCGCGCTGTCGATGTTTACACCCACGAAGTCACAGTTCACACCCACGCTCTCACGCCTGGTGGGAGTGAGGAGCGACACGTTCATCGCGGCTCCCGAAGGCGGGGCGAAGGCGTAGAGCCCCTCGACTCGCGCACCGGCGAGATAGGTCTCCGAGGGAGGGCCGGGCACGCGCGTGATGCAGAAGTCATCTCCCTTGAGCATCGACCCCCACACGGCGGTGACAAGCGGAGGCGGCAACAGGTCCAATCCGGCGGCAAGGGCATCGCTCAGCGCCAGAGCAGGGTCGTGCTCGTACGTGCTAGAGATCTTGCGCACCTCCCGCACACAAGCGGCGGCGTCGCCGGTCACGGGCAGCACGTAGCGAGCCAGAACGAAATGGTCTCGCTCGAGGGGGTGCCCCTCGCTACGCACGCTNNGGCATAAGCACGCGTAAGCGATCCAGCTTGGCGCCGTGCAGCTCGTGATAGCTCCGAAGCCCCATCACGATCCCGGCCACAAAGACGTCGTTGAGAGCTCCTCCGACAGCACCGGCAGCTTGATGCAGCCCACCTGGCGGCAGGTCGATGACCTCGAACTGCCGCCCAATGCTCCGGCCCGACATCAGCGCAGACAGGGGCCGCCGAGCGGGAGCCAGCAGCTTGGCAACCGAGCTCGCGCTGGCGAGCGCACCTACAACTCGCTCCGAGGGATACCTCGCCGATCGCGCCGCAGTTTCGATTGCGGCTGCGAGGAAATGCGGTAGCCGCGCGCTTGCGCCCGGGGCCCGGTTCTCCGACAGGAGCTCTTCCGCCCTCCATGTGGGCCCGACAGCTGAACGCAGATCGCCTGCGCGCGCGTCGGGCTCGTCTGCGCTCGAGTCGAGCGGTGGGAGCTTCGCCGGCGCGTTCGCTGCAAGACGTGCGACGCGCACCGGTGCCCGCCCCTGCCGACGGGGAGTGCGCTGCCCTTCGAGGAGGTGCACGAGAACAGCGATTCCGCCCACCTCGTCCGCCAAGGCGCGGTGGAACTTCAAGACCAGCGCGGCTCTGGCGTCCCCCAGCTCCTCGACCACTATGGCCTCCCAAGGCGGAAGCTGCGGGTCGAACCCGGTGGTGGCCATCGCCTGCGCCATGTCGAGAACGGTGCGAAGCCGCGCCGGCGGTGCCGCACGCACCCGCCGGAGATGGAGGTCCAGGTCGAAGCGCCCGTCCTCCACCCACCGAGGCCTCCACCAGCCGAACGTGCGGGGAATGGCACGCGAGCGCAGGCGGGGGAGCATCCTCGTGAGATCGTCGACCCGGGCCCGCAACCTCTTCCATCGCGGAGCACGGTCCAGCACGGCGACTGCCACGACCGTCATTCGCAGCACCGGGTCCCGACCGATCGTCCAAAACAACGAGTCGGCGTCACTCATGGCGCCAGTCGCCATTGGGCTCATGGCGCTTGCGCCCGGCGATCCGCTGACATGTGCACCGCTCCTCTCCGCTGCATCGATCCTGCGCCACACCGGTGCCACTCGGTAGTGCCGGAAGTCCCGAGGGCCAGGCCGCCTCGGCCGAACCCGAAGACGCGGCTTCCACGCAACTCCAAGAGGTCGGCTCGACGCGAGGCCTCCGTCGTGCTCTGATTTCGGCGGGCACCGACGAGAAAGGCTCTACGACAATGAGCGTGATGAAGCGGCTAGGGGGGATCGTCCAGGCCAAGGCGAACAAGGCGCTGGACAAGGCAGAGAACCCCGCGGACATGCTCGACCTCTCCTACGAGAAACAGATGGAGAACCTGACCAAGGTGCGTCGGGCGCTTGCGGACGTGGCCACCGCCAAGAAGCGCCTGGAGCTGCAGGCCACCGAGCTCCAAGGGCAGGCGCAGAAGCTCCAGGACCAGGCCAAGCAGGCCCTGGGCCAGGGCAACGAGGACCTGGCGCGAGAGGCACTATCGAGGCGGTCGGCGCTCGCCGACCAGCTCCAGAGCCTCGGGACCCAGCACCAGCAGGTAGACACGCAACAACAGCAGCTCGAGACCACCTCCAAACGCCTCCAGACACAGGTCGAGGCGTTCCGGACCAAGAAGGAGACGCTGAAAGCCAGCTACACGGCATCGAAGGCCGAGGCCGGGATCGGCGAGGCCGTATCGGGCATCTCCGAGTCGATGGCGAGCGCCGGCATGACCCTCGACCGGGCCCAGGACAAGATCGCCCAGATGCAGGCCCGCGCAGGGGCGATCGACGAGCTGCTCGACACCGGCGCCCTCCCGGATGCACTCGGCGGTGGCGACGACATCCAGCGCGAGCTCGAAGCGACGGCCCAGCAGAGCCAGGTGGACACCGAGCTCGCCGCGCTCAAGGCTCAGATCCGAGCCGGAGCCCCCGGCTCGGGCCAGCTCCCCGCCGGCGACGGCACACCGGGCAGCGACAAGACACCAGGCACCTCTCCTGGCCAGTCCCCTGCCCCCGACGGGCCGGCCGGCCCTGGAACGGGCAGCCCCTCATGATCCTCCGCATCCTCGGCGAGGGGCGTTACGAGGTCCCCGACGCAGATCTCCCTGCCATCGAGCAGCTCGACGCTCAACTGGTCGACGCCATGGAGCGCGGCGACAAGGCGACCTTCTCGGTGACCCTTGCCGGCCTGATCGGCGAGGTTCGACGCACCGCGAAGTTGCTCTCGCCCGAAGACTTGCGAACCTCGGAGCTTGCCGTGCCCCACGAAGGGTCGACCCTGGCAGAGGTGCGCGCGCTGCTGACCCAGGAGACTTGAGAAGTGGATCCGTGAGCAAGCCGCTGGCCTTACCACCGAGCCGGAGCCTGGCCATCTCCTCGGTTGACGAGGTGCTGGCGCTGGTTCGCGCCCGCGGAGGGCGGGCGACGGCATCACGTCGGATACTGCTCGAGGTCCTGTTCGAGGCCGACGGTCACCTGAGCGCAGAGGAGCTCGCTCAGGCAGTGTGTGCTCGCGCCCCAGACGTGCACATCTCCACCATCTACCGCAACCTCGAGGAGCTTCAGCGCATGGGCGTGATAGTCCACTCCCACCTCGGGCACGGCGCGGCCGCGTACCAGCTCGCCGCGCTCGCCCATGCACATCTCATCTGCGAAGAATGCGGGGCGACGATCGAAGCACCCGACGAGCTGTTTCGCCCGTTGGCCCGAGCCGCCCGCGACAAGTTGGGCTTCACGATCGATCCGCATCATTTCGCCATCCTCGGACACTGCGAGTCCTGCGGATAATGAATCCCGCGAAGGGGTGGAGAATCGTGGTGGGCGTGGACGGCTCGGCGTCGTCGAAGGACGCGCTCAGATGGGCGGCGCTCCAAGCCGAGCTGACCGGTGCCTGGCTCGTGGTCGTGACGACGTGGCGGTACCACACCTCTCTCGGCTGGATGGCTCCGTACCCAGCGGACTTCGACCCCGAGGCAGACGCTCGCCGCGCCCTCGGCGAGACCATCGAAGAGGTCCTGGGCCCCTCCCCCTCCGTGGAGGTGCGCACAGAGGTCGCAGAGGGACATCCGGCGTTGGTGCTGGTAGAGGTGTCGGACGGAGCGGACCTGCTAGTGGTGGGAAATCGCGGTCACGGGGGGTTTGCGGGGATGCTCCTCGGGTCCGTGAGCGAGCACTGCGTCACGCACGCGCACTGCCCCGTCCTCGTGATGCGGGGCACACGCGACACATGAAACACGCAGGAGAACGATGGCGCGTGCCTCCCGAAGGCCGAATTTCACTTAACGAGATCGATCCCGCCTCGACCTCGGAAGCGCCCGGCGACCGCGCAACCACCGAAGCCGCCATCCCGCAGTTGCACGAACGTCTCTTTCTGCTCCAGGACCGCCTGTGGGCCGAGGCGCGCCGCTCTGTGCTCGTAGTGCTCCAGGGAATGGACGCCGCAGGCAAGGACGGCACCATCAAGTACGTGTTCAAGGGCGTGAACCCCCAAGGGACCCGCGTGGCCATCTTCAAGGAGCCCACGCCGGAAGAGCTCTCGCACGACTTCCTCTGGCGGGTGCACCGATCCGCCCCACGAGCCGGTGAGATCGGAATCTTCAACCGCTCGCACTACGAAGACGTCCTCATTGCCCGCGTCGACCGTCTTGTCGAAAAACGCGTGTGGATGGAGCGCTACGAACTCATCAACGCCTTCGAGCGTGTGCTGGCTCACGGTGGAACCACCACCATCAAGCTCTTCCTGCACATCTCGTACGAGGAGCAAGGGCGGCGTCTCACTAAGCGCCTCGAGGACCCCGACAAGCGTTGGAAGGCCAGCAGGTCGGACTTCACCGAACGCGCACGCTGGGACGACTATCACGCCGCGTACACCGAGGCGCTTGAGCGCACCTCCAGTGACACCGCACCCTGGTACGTGGTGCCGGCCGACCACAAGTGGTACCGGAACTGGGTGGTGAGCCGCGTCCTCATAGAGACGCTCGAAGCCATGGACCCGCGCTACCCGGAGCCACCCCCTCTCAACGCCCCCGGCGCAGAGGCGCCATTGCTCTCAGACCCCAGGTGACGACAGCCACCACTAGCTGAACCCGACCTGAAGAGCCTCGGAAGCGGCACTTGGTCATGCGCACCTACCCATGAGCCAAGAGCTCTGGCGGCGGTAGGTTGGCCCTCGGTGCGTCCCGACGCTGCGGTTCACGCCTCCACCGTGCTCAAGGGGTCCCTGGTCAGCGCCCGCGCGCTTACCAAGCGCTTCGGCGACTCGGTTGCGGTCGACCGGGTCGACTTCGACATCGCCCGTGGTGAGTCCTATGGATTCCTCGGGCCGAACGGGGCCGGCAAGACCTCCACGATGCGGATGATCGTTTGCATGTCCCCGCTCTCCGCCGGGACCTTGCGGGTGCTCGGCATGGACCCCGAGGCCGACGGGCCGCTCATCCGCAGCCGGATCGGGCTCGTCCCCCAGGAGGACACGCTCGACCTCGAGCTGACGGTGCTCGGCAACCTCATGATCTACGGGCGCTACTTCGATCTCCCTCGCCGGGTTATCCGCGAGCGCGCCGAGAAGCTGCTGGAGTTTACCCAACTGACCGATCGCGCGCGCGACAAGGTCGAGCCGCTGTCGGGCGGAATGAAGCGGCGACTCACCATCGCCAGGTCGCTCGTCTCCAACCCGGAGCTGCTCGTCCTCGACGAGCCGACCACAGGCCTCGATCCCCAGGCGCGCCACCTGGTGTGGGACCGGCTCTACCGCTTGAAGCAACAAGGCGTCACGCTGATCGTGACCACCCACTACATGGACGAGGCAGAGCAGCTGTGCGACCGCCTCGCGGTCATGGACCGTGGCCGGTTCGCGGCCGAGGGCTCACCGCGTGAACTGATCGGGCGTTACTCGACGCGTGAGGTGCTCAAGCTGCGATTCGGCACCGACGAGCCCGCCGACGTGGCCCGCCGTCTCGACGGCCTCGTAGAACGCACCGAAGCGCTTCCCGACCGCCTGCTTCTCTACACCGACGACGAGGACACCACCCTGGACGAGGTGCACCGTCTCGGGGTGGCCCCCAACAGCGTCCTCGTCCGCCGCTCCACGCTCGAGGACGTGTTCCTCAGGCTCACGGGGCGATCGCTCATCGACTGAGCATGAGCGCAATCGACGCAGCGAGCGTGCTGCCCGAGGGGCACGGCGGCACCCCACGCTGGCTGCGGTCGATGGCCTACTGGTCCTACCAGTACAAGCGCACCTGGCTCGGCTCGGTGACGACGAGCTTCCTCTACCCCGTGCTCTATCTGGCGGCGATGGGAATCGGCCTCGGCTCGTTGATAAACACGCACTCGCACTCGGTAGGAGGCGTGCCGTACCTCGACTTCCTCGCACCCGGACTACTGGCAGCCACGACTATGCAGGTGGGCAGCAACGAGTCCATGTACCCGGTCATGGGCGCCATCAAGTGGCTGAGGACTTACTTCGCCATGCTCGCCACCCCGCTCACGGTGCTCGACGTCCTCCTCGGGCACATGGCCTGGATAGCGGTGCGGCTCTCGACGGTGAGCGTGATCTACCTGGGGATCATGGCCGCTTTCGGCACCGTGCATTCGGGGCTCGCGCTGCTCGCGGTCCCCACGGCGGTGGTGAGCGGGCTCGCGTTCGCCACTCCGATCGCGGCTTTCGCGGCCACCCAGAAGAACGACACAGGCTTCGCCACGCTGTACCGGTTCGGGCTCATCCCTCTGTTTTTGTTCTCCGGGACGTTCTTCCCGATCTCCCAGCTCCCCGGATGGCTCCAGGCCCTCGCCAGGGCGACTCCGCTCTTACCACGGGGTGGCGCTTTGCCGGGCGCTCGTGCTCGGCCACGTGCAGGTGTGGCCCGAGCTCAGGCATCTCTGACAGAGCGC
>PLIG01000196.1 GCA_003139255.1 Acidimicrobiaceae bacterium
ACTACGTACCGCAGCCCGCGTCGGTGCAGCTCCGAGCGCAGTAGCATCTCCGGCTTCGTGTCGCGACGTTTGGTGTTTGCCATCCGTTGGCGGATCGCTTCAGTGGAAGCAGTCGGGTTCCCCGGCCGGCGACGGACTGGCACCGATATCGATGCGTTCGCTGGGGAACTGATCGAGGGGGCCGATTGTCGCTCCTTCTTGTTCGGGTTCTTCACGAGGGCGCGGAGCAGGGGTACCCCGATGTGGACCCCGAGGAGTGGAGGGACGGCATTCCCTACGACGTGCGCCCAAGTCCGACGGTGCTTGTCGGCTCCGAGGTCGAAGAAGTCGGGCAAGGTTTGAAATCGCGCTGCCTCGTGGGGCGTGATCGTGCGCGGCTCGGCCGGATGCACGTAGCGGCCTTGACCCATCGAGCCGTACCCGGTGGTGATCGTCTGCGCGGGAGCATCCCAGCGCAGTCGCCCGTACATCGAGACGTAGCTGTGGGCACCGTGGTGACACGCCGGCCGCATCTCGTTCGGCAAGTCGTACTCGTCGTTGTCGATCAACCAACGCATCCGTGCGGCGTTCTCCGGAGTTGGCACGCTGGACACATCTGGACCCGTGGCTGACGTCATCTGGGCGAGGTCTCCGATCGCCCACTCGACAGTGCGCGGGTCGTGACGCTCGCAGGCGATCTTGCGAGCGAGGGTGGCGGAGGGGTCGATTCGCCCGTCCCGAAGGGCCAGGAGGAGGTGCCGCCGACGCGTCTGGGGCACACCGAACTTGACGAGGTCGAGCACAGCGGTAGCGACCCGGTACCCTGCAATCTCCAGAGCCGCGGTCGCCTTCGGCACGGCCGTCCCGACGTCGTTCTGCACCGCTGGAACGTTCTCGATCAGTACGGCTCGGGGTCGTAGGACCTCGGCAGCACGCGCAACTCGTACATAGAGACCGTTGCGCGGATCGCGTCGCCGGCTGTGGTTGTTGAGATCTGAGTGTCCTTGACAGGGCGGACCTGCCAGCAGGACATCGATCCTCCCGACTTGTGCTCGAAGTTCCGATTCCCTGCGGGTGGGCGCTCGGCCCACCGCGCCGTCGAACACGTCGACGATGTCGCGACGAAGGAGGTTGGCCTCGGGGAAGTTCAGAGCGTAGACGTCTGCCGCGTCNNAGCGTCAGGGTCCCTCTCGACGGCGGCCACGACCGCCGTGCCGTACCCGATCCGGCGCGCAGCTTCCGCTAGGCCCAGCGAGAGGCCACCACCACCGGCGAACAAGTCGACGATCCTTATCTGCGGCGAACGGGACTCGTAGTCGGGCCGCCGCGCTGATCGAACGAAGCGGGCATCACGAGCACAGACCGAGCACTCCTCCACGTTTGCATCGTACGAGGACTCTGTGCCGGCTGGCGGGACCTGGACCAACACGAACGGGCCGGATCGGAGCATCGACACCAGCCAGGGACAACCTGGCCGAGGTGCCAAGGGGCCCGAGGGCTGCAGGAGGCACACGCGTGAGACTGGGGCCCTCGCCACTTCGGTCAGAGCATCGGCTCCAACCCAACCTATGCTGCGCCAATCGACCGCGACTACGACGAAAGGCTGCGAGCTGCTGCGATGCGGTGGCTCGATGACAAGATCGGCACGGGTCGGGAACTGCTGCGGTACGACGAGCTCGCGGAGTTCACCTTCGAGGGCAGACGGATACCGCTCATGGATCCGCAACGAGGGATCCGGAAGCCGGCGCACATGGAACCGGCGTTGTCGATCCGGACGAGCTTCACTCGGCTAGGTCAGGCTCCCCCTTACGACGACGCCGAAGGCGTGGACGACCTCCTCCGGTACAAGTACCGCGGAAACGATCCGCTCCATCCGGAGAACATCGCGCTCCGAAGAGCGTGCGAGGAGAGGTGCCCTCTGATCTGGTTCGTGGCAACTGCTCCTGGGAACTATCTCCCGATCTACCCCATCTGGATCGTCGCTGATGAACCGAACCAGTCCCAATTCGTGGTGGCTTTCGACATCGGCCAGAAACTCGTCCTCGTCGGAGACGTCGGTGAGGAGAACCAGCGACAGTACGTCGAACGGCTCACGAGACAACGACTCCATCAACCAGTGTTTCGTGCACAGGTGCTCGCGGCATATGAACACGAGTGTGCGATGTGTCGGCTTTCGTATCCTTCACTGCTCGACGCAGCCCATATCCTTCCTGACGGTCATGCGCGTGGAACGCCGGTGGTCCCGAATGGCTTGTCGCTCTGCAAGATCCACCACGCCGCGTATGACCAGAACTTCCTCGGTGTGCGGCCCGACCTCGTGGTCGAGGTGAGGGCGGACGTGAGGACACAGGTCGACGGGCCGATGCTCCTGCACGGTCTGCAGGAGATGGGCGGTGTGCAACTAGTCGTTCCACGTTCTCGCAGCTTGAGGCCTGATCCGACTCGGCTAGAGGAACGATACGAGGAGTTCCTCCGTGCAGGATGAACCTGATCACGACTTCGGAAGTCCGGGTAGGGAGCTATGGGCCNNACGCATCTGGCTCCCCCGACGTCTCTGGCAGTGACGGTCTAACTTGCCTCCATGGAAGACGACTCCGGGTTCGGCGCATGGGTGCCGAGCGAGGACGGTCGGGCCGGTTATGACACCTCTCTGACTCTTCTGGGCTCGGTTGGCGTCGGCTCTAGTGGGCCTGAATTGCCACTTTGAATTAGCTCGCCGGTCGAGTTGACTCATGGTGGCTCAGTGACGGATGGGCTGGCCGTGGGTAGAGGACCGTCTCGTACTCGCGTTCAGCTGCCTTTGCCTCGGCAATGGCTTCGAAGCACTCGAGAACCATGCGCTTCGTGCGGTACTCGTCGAACAGAGCCATGTCCTTCTTCTTGACAATCGGGAAGGACTCCATGACGTAGTCGATGTCGTCGCGTTCGACGCCGTAGATCTGGAAACATGCAGCATCGAGCTCCGCGCGCAGGAGGTTGCGGCGAGACGGGTCCCACCGAAACGGTGGACCGTGGTATCCGAGGTCCTGGCCGAAGCCCTCAAGGTCCCACGCCGTATATGTGAGCTCGAGGACGCGCAGAGCGAGCCAATCGGAGAGCGGCCCTCCGGCCCATACACATTCGTCTTTGAGAACAGCAGGAGGGGGGACGGGGAGCTGCCAAAGCAAGAACATGCTCAGATGGGTGCCGTTCATCTTCTGGCGCACCACGAAGTCGAGGATGAACGAGTTCATCAGTGCGAGCAGAGCGGCTTTCAGCACGGGCGTGGCGTCGTCGAGGAACAGAAGTTTGATATTGTCACCGACGCCTTCTGGCGGAAGCGCGAAAAAAATGGCTGACCGCTCGTTCGTAGTGTTCGTTATGTCCCTGAAGCCAAACAGCCACTTGACGCGTTCCTGGACCAGTCGTTCGGAGACTATGCTCCGCGGCACGCCGTACCGAGTAGTAACTCGATAGTTCGGATCCGTCCTCTCGTTGACTGCAACTTCCGTCACTTCTGACCCAAGCATCGTTGCCCAGCGGTGGTCGAACTGATGAGCGAACTTCGCTTCGTACAACCGCTTCGCATCGCGGTCATCGGGTTCGAGAAACAAAGGCGCATCGTTGCCCATGTGAAATAGGCCAGGTCGCGTCCGCGGCGACCACGTGCTATGCCCCTGCGAGGTCAATAGCACAGGGAATCGTCGATAAATGCCGAGCGTCAGTTGGGCCGCGCGGGCAGACCTGAATACCGCAGCGGTCTTCGTATTGGGGTTGATGAGCGCGATGTCCGTGGATGAAAGTGTGAATCTTCGATCGGATTCGGCGAGGTCGGCGGGGTCGTGAAGGAAGAAAGCGAACTCCGCAGCGTTGGCCGGTCGTTCAGTACCACTGAGTGTGAGGAGGCAGAACTTGTAGCTGCGGTGGACGCCTGTGAACAAGGGCTTAGCGTTCTCGAAGTCGTAAAGGCTGACGAGTGACTGTCGATCGACGCAGTCGGCAAAAAAGAACTTGGTCGTGTCGTCGGTCGCGATTCCGGTCGGCACGATCATTCCGACTCGCCCAGTCGGGCCGATTACGTTACGCATCAGCTCAGCGAAAACTGCGAATGTATTGATGTCCCGTCCCAGCCCACATAGTGGAAACCGGTCGCTGCTTCGGAGCAGAAGGGATTCGCCATCACCATGACGAACAACTCGCTCGAACTCTGTCGCCAGCCCTGGTGACT
>PLIG01000093.1 GCA_003139255.1 Acidimicrobiaceae bacterium
CGAGTCCTCCCCCCCGAGCCAATCGCCTGAGGTGACGCCGCAGGTCAGCGGGTTGCACCCTATGAGTGAAATACCACGAGGTGCTCCTCGTGGTCACAGCCTGGTCACAAGCGCCTAGGTAGCCGGCGTGGCGCGAGGGAGAGGGCGGATAACTGGCATTCTTGCTCGGACCGTGCCCGCGTCTTCTGGCGCGCATATATGGGAATCTTGAGCGGATCGCGTTACATGGAGTTGAGTCAGCGGCCGAACGCCGAGCGTGCGTACCCAGGCGAGTCACACGGCGTGTGGTCTCGTCGCATGGACCGGGTCACTCTTCTGGCGTCTGCGCGCTCTCCGACGTCGACTCCTCAATGAAATCTTCGCAACTCTCGGAGGATGAGAACTCGCTCCGCAGGGACCTTACTTGAAACCCCGTAGGGGTTTCGGTGACGGGGAACCGAAGTGCCAACGTTGGTCGCGCGATCGCGCGAACCGTCATGTTCGTAAACTCCCTTAGTTGAGTCCGAGTCTGGTCACGCTGGATTGCGTTGAATGCCCACCGTCCTGTGTCGACGCACTGCTGCGCAAGTCCGCGCTCCTCGTAGGAGAGCCGTCGGCCACGATGCACAACCTCATGACGAAGCGTTCGAAGCCGATCTATTGCGCGGTTCGTCGAGTCATTCAACTTAACGCCCGATAGACGTTGCCATTGTCGAAGCCTTCCGGGAAAGTCATTCTGACTTTTGAGCAGGCGGTCCTCAACGGTCGCTGGATCAAACTGCTTCAAGAGCTCCTGTCGGAGAACATATTCGACTAAGGCTTCAAGGGCCGTAGTTGCGCGGCGAATTGCACCGTTATAGTCGCCTCGTTCCATGAGATTACGGGCGTCCAGTAGATCATCTTCGCCCGGTACGGCTAGAGAGGAGTCCACGGCAGCGAGTTCGTTGACTGATGTGAGTGTGAGCTGGTAACGGTGAGCCCGGTCCTCTTCGGAGACATCTCGTTTGAGAAGATTCGTATCGATCCAAGGCCGTGATTGCAGCGATGCGTAATGGAAGAGAGGTACTGATACATGTCCTGGCTTGCCGCCGCGGACATGCCACACCGGGATGTCCCATGGTTGAACCTCGTAGGCAAAGTAGTCATATGTCATTAGTCGATATCGCCGCACAAGTTCATTTATCACGGGAATGTGCGCTTCGCACAGCGTCTCTAAATAAATGAATGCCTCTCTAGAACTATCGTCCATTGCATAGACAGAGTTCAATACGTCTTCGTTGCATTGTGTCTTCAGGTAGATTGTTGTCCGTTGTTTGCGTCGGATCAGTGGCAGGTTGAGGGCTTTGACGTCGTCGCGAGACTCGAAGAGGTCAGGCCCGTTCCCTTGATAGCCACAGGTGCGTCTCGCGTCGGTGAATTCGCCAACAAAGACTTCGAAGTCCTGATCAGAGATCATCATCTCAAATGTGATCGAGTGAAATTCAACGTCGATGCGAGCGATTTCGAGCATCAGAAAGTAGGGGAGCTCAACGACCAGGTGGACCGGGACGAGCGGCGAGTCCCAGTTGAGGTGGTCGCCCACGGCGAAGGAAGTCGGCAATGTGGACCCCGCGGCAGTTGACTCGTTCACTCAGGCTCCAAAGATGAGGGCGGCGACTTTCTCCGCCGCGTCAGTCTGCATCCCGGCCACGACGTGCTGGTAGGTCTGCCACGTGGTCATCGGGGAGCCGTGACCAAGTCGCTTCGACACGATGACCACGTCGACGCCAGCGGCGAGGGCGAGGGTCGCCCATGTGTGGCGCAGATCGTGAAGCCTGATCATCGGCAGGGCCGAGTATTTCGGTTGTCGTAGACGCCGATCGAAAGTCTTGGAGAACGCTTCTGGGTGGTAAGGGCGTCCGTCGGGGCGGCAGAAGATCAGGTCGCTGTCGTCGTAACCGGGACCGAGCAGTAACCGCTCCTCGGCCTGGCGTGCCTTCCACGTTCGCAGCATGTTCACGGTGGCCGCGTCAAGCTCGATGACCCTGGCACGGTCGGTCTTGGTGCGAGGCATGATCCGACCCTCCCGACCCTTTCCGCTCGCCTTGGTAAGCGGGATGACCGTCTGGCGAATCGCGGCTGTCGCCCGGTCAAGGTCGACGTCGGACCAGCGCAGCCCGAGGGCTTCGCCGCGCCGACAACCGGTGAGGGCTAGGAACGCGAACGGCCCGTAGTAGCGGTCGCCTTCGCACAGCGCCAGGAAGCTCCGGACCTGCGGCCCGGTCCAGGTGCGCATCTCCGGTGCCTTGGACGCCCCAGCGGATGGGGGAGTGGCCCTGGTCGCCGGGTTGACGACGAGACGTTGCCAGCGCACAGCGTCATCGAAAGCGCCCGAAAGAATCGTGTGTATGTATCGGACGGTGCGAGGCTTTAGCCCGGCCGACTGGTTGCCGCGCTTGCGACCCGACTCCAATAGGCTGGCGTAGAAGCGGTTCAGGAGTGCTCCATCAGCCTGTTGGAGCTGCACGCCACCGATCCTTGGCACCACGTGAACGCGGACGTTGCGGTCGTAGGACTCCCACGTCGAAGCGGCCAGCTCCCGTCGGACGGCCGGTAGCCAGTCGTCCGTCAGGTACTCACTGAGTGTCTGCCGCTTCGGGGGGACGTAGGTGTTCGTCGTGACGCTGTGGCGGAGTCGGTCCAGCTCCTCCTGCGCCGCTTTCCGTGTCGGGAAACCGCGACGCTTCGCCTGCCGTCGCTGGCCGTCCGGCCCGGGGGGGAGGTCGACGACGAACCACCACGTGCCGGTCACCTCGTCCTTCTGTGGCGCAGCGCTCGCTGCTCTCTTGGCTGGTGCGGCCTTCTTGGCCATCGCTCAGCCTGCCTTTCCTCTGCGCCCAGAACCGAGCAAGTCGCGCGCCCGGGCCTCCTTGATCCACCGATGCACCGTGGTCACCGGTACTTGATTCGCCTCCGCGATCTCCGCAGCCGGCCTGCGACTCCCCGAAGCGGCGAGCGTCGAGTACAGCTCGGCGACCTTCTCGTAGAAGCTGTTAGGCCGTTTCGAGCCGTCAGGAACCCGAACTCGAAGCGCGTGACGACGTAACTGTTCGAGGGTGATACCGAGTAGCGTCACCATGCCCCGCTCACCGTCACCGACGGTCGTCAACCATCGGTCCGTGGCTTGCTCGACTTTTGCTTCGGCCTTGGTAATGCGCTTGATCAGGTCCTCCCGCTCGCGTCCGTTTGCCCAGGCCTCCATCTGCCCGAGCGGAACGTTTCGGAGCGTGTCGCCGGTGAGTCTCGGGGGGCCTTCGAGATGTACCTCCGCCGTTTCGAGCCGTCCATCCGCCCTGACGGCGAAACGGACCCGGGCGAGCAAGTTGTCATCGCCACCCCAGTGGCTAAAGAGCACCCAGCCCCCGGCACCCGGCTGCCAAATCACGAACGCAACTGTATCACAGCCGTCTAAGTTCGGCTAGTTCCGCCGTCTAATCTCGACAAACCTTGACTCCCTTATAAGCGTGTAGGTACGCTGAGGTCACCATGCCGTCTGAGGCAGCGCAGTTCGACGCTCTCGTGACCAGAATCCGTGACTCGCGTCTCCCTTCGCCCGCGGTGCGTCGGCAGATCCGAGAGGCCGCCAAGGTCCCGATGAGGGAGTCAGCGAGGGAGCTGAAAGTCGCTCCGATGACCTTCCTGCGATGGGAGCGGGGCGAGGTTCAGCCGCGTCGAGACCACGCCATCGCGTATCGGCAGTTCCTCGACGCTTTGCGGGAGGCCGTCTCGTGATCCCGACCCCGGAGGAGCAGCCGACCGTCTCCGTCGAGGAGGCGGGCAGGTGGCTCGGGCTGGGGCGAAGCTCGGCCTACGAAGCGGCGCGCAGGGGCGAGCTTCCGACGCTCCGCTTCAACGGACGGACTCTGCGGGTGCCGACGGCCCGGCTGAGGCAGATGCTCGGACTCGCCGAGCCCGCTCGGGTGTCGGACGAGCTGCCCAAGTCGGAGAGTGACTTGCCCACGGCGACGGTGTTTCCCATGCGCCGGCAGGCCGTGCGGTGACACGTCTCGTCGACCTCGACGACCTCACGGGCCTCGAGCGCGCCTGGACCGAGCTTGAATGCCTCCGCGCGATCCGTGCCGTCGACCCCGAGCTACGGCACGCGATCGAACGCCGACTCGACGAGCTGGGCCCCGCCATCGCCGAACCGATCCGCGCCTCGTTGGACGAGATGCACCCCGAGATCGTTCTAGAGGCCCACTTCAAGACTCTCGTGGTCGACACGCCGAGCCTTGGTGCGATCCGTCGCGGGAGGGCCGGGTGATGTCCCCGGCCGAGAGAGCGGAGGCAGCGCTGGCCGCCTGTGTCGCGACCTTCCAGTTGTACCTGCACCTGCCCGACCCCGCAGCGCTGTACGTCACGCTCGCCACCGTGGCGGTCAACCGCGCCGAGGGCGACCCGTTATGGGTGCTCCTCGTCGGGCCCCCCGGTGGCGGCAAGACGGAGATCCTCGGTTCTGTGACTGCGTTGCCCGACGTATTCCCGACGGCGACCCTGACCGAGGCGGCGCTGTTGAGTGGCACACCCAAGCGAGAGAAGGCGGAGAGCGCCAAGGGTGGGCTGCTGCGCGAGATCGGCGCTGAGCCGGCAATCTTGCTCTGCAAGGATTTCGGGTCGGTCTTGTCCATGAACCGCGATGCCCGGGCCTCGGTGCTCGCCGCCCTGCGGGAGGTCTACGACGGCTCGTGGACGAGACACCTGGGCACCGACGGCGGCCGCACTTTGTCCTGGGAGGGCAAGGTGGGCCTGCTCGGGGGAGTAACTCCCGCTGTCGACTCCCACCACGCCGTAATGGGGTCCTTGGGGGAGCGGTTTCTGCTCTTTCGGCTCCCCGAGGTTGATGCGGACGCGCAGGCGCACCGCGCCCTCGAACACCTGGGTAACGAGCGCAAAATGCGGGTGGACCTCGCTCGGACCGCGAGCGATGTCCTGCAATCCGTCGAGACGGCGAAGCTCACCGCGCCAGCGATCGAAACGCTGAGCGACGAGCTGGTCGCGCTGGCGACCTTGACGGTACGAGCCCGATCGGCAGTTGAGCGAGACGCCTATAGCCGCGAGGTGACGTTGATCCCACAGTCGGAGGCTCCGGCTCGCTTCACCCTGGTCCTACTGAGGCTCTGGAATGGGCTGCGCGCCATCGGCCTCGACGAGCAGCGGACGCGAGACGTGGTGGCGAAGGCCGCGCTCGACTCGATGCCGCAGGTGCGCCGACAGGTGCTCCAGGCGCTCGTGGAGCGCTCGGGCCGGGTTGTCCTCAGCGATCTCGCCGAGGCCATCGGCTATCCGGTGACAACGAGCAGACGGGCCTGCGAGGACCTCGCCGGCCACGGCCTCGTGGAACGAATCCACAGCGGCAATGGTGACAAGTGGCGAGCGAGCACCTTCGCAACCCAGCGGTGGCCCCTCGTTCCCGAAAAGTCGGAAGGGATAAGGAGCCTTCCCGAAAAGTCGGAAGCAACGCACTCTCTTTCTACTCTCCTCTGCACGAACGACGACAAAACGGGAACGGTCCCCTATCTGAACCCCGATGGTGATGCTCGTGACCTGACCCTCGACGAGCTTGACGCGCTGGAAGCAGAACGAAGCCTCACCTCCGCTTCCCCGGTGCCGAGATCGTGAGCCGGGATGCGACCGCTTGACGCTTGCCACCGACGGCTCGCGGCTGGCCGTTCGCGTCGACTCGGCGAAGTGCGAAGACCCCCGGCGCGCGACAAGCGGTCGATAGTGCTCGGCCGGATCGGTTCACGTTGCGCTGTCATCACGCTGTCATGGCCGCGTAGTTGCTGGTCGGAGTGCTCAGGTCGGGTTGACAACCCGACGGAGCAAGGTGGCCTGTTGGCCTGGATACTCGGCCAAGCATCTGGACCTTTAGCGACTAATGGAAGCGTTCCAGTTCGCGAACCTCTAGCGATAAGCGCTCACCGCCCTGGTGGAGCGCAGATCGGTCGTTTTTGGGGGTGGTCTGAAACACTCGAGCTCGACCTCTGTCGAGCGATTGACACACCGTGACACCTCCTGGCACCCAGGATGGACGTCGCGGCGCGGATGCTGTGCTCGTGGTGGCCCTCGCCGGTGGCGCTACGGCGGCGGAGGCAGCCAAGAGCGCTGGCGTCAGCGAGCGGACTGTACGACGCAGGCTGGCCGACGCGGACTTCGTAAGCAGGGTCGAAGCGGTCCGTTCCGAGATGCTCGACACTGCTGTCGCCAGAGTCTCAGCGGGGGCGGTGGCCGCCGTGGATACTCTTGTCGGCTTGATGACACCAGATAGCTCACCCTCGGTGCGCCTCGCCGCCGCCCGGGCCATTCTTCAGTGTGGGATTCAACTTCGGGACGAGCGCCAAGAACGCCGAGCTGCCCAACAACTCTGTACCGTGTGCGGAGCCCCCGCGGGATGCACGAGAGAACAGATGTTTGAAGAACTCCAACGGGTGCGAACCAAACTCCAACTGGAGCAGACCGAGACGGAGCAATGTGCCACTCGGGCCGAACTGCTCGAACAGGCCGAGTCGCAGGAGAAGGAAGCGAGGCGGCTGCGGGCTTTGGCGGCCTCGCGCTCNNGCGCGCTCGTAGAGTCGTTCTCGATGACACGACCCCTAACCAGATCGCAGGTCGCCGCGCTGGCCGCTGACCTGGCCGCGATGCTCGAACGGATCGAGTCCGGCGACCTTGTTGCCACTGCCGCCATGAGGTACAGGATCGAGGGAGCGGTCGCCGTGCTCGACACCATCCAGGGACGAGCAACGAGTCTGGCGTTCGACGTTGCCCCGACGCAGCCCGAACCGGGGCCCTCGCGATGAGTGTTGCACTAGTGACGGCCATGCCCGACGAGT
>PLIG01000219.1 GCA_003139255.1 Acidimicrobiaceae bacterium
GCTCGACGCCAAGGTCACTACGCAATCGCGTGATGCGAAGCCTGCTGGCCCTCTTCGCAGGGGTTGTCCTCGTGGCGCTTGTCGTATGGGACATACAGCCAGCGGCCAAACCGAGAATTGTACGTCGCGCGGTAGACGTGGTCGCGCAGTCTCTTGACCCCTCCGTCTTCTCACCGGGAGCATGCGTGGCGCTCGCCCCGACCAAGGGAGACCGCCGTCTGACGGTCTTCCTCGACGCGGGTCACGGTGGAATCGACCCAGGGGCAGTGGGCACGACGACAGCCGGTGCCACCGTTTACGAGGCGGATGCCACTCTTCCCGTTGAACTTGACACCGCCGCGTTGCTGAGGGCCAAGGGATTCCGGGTGGTCGTGTCGCGTACAGCCGATTCGTCGGTGGTAAGGCTGAGAAGGGGCGACCTCTCCGATGGGGTGCTCAGCCTCCAAGGGGCCCACAACGACGTAGCTGCTCGCGACGTGTGTGCGAACCTCGCCCATGCCGAAGTGCTCGTGGGAATCTACTTCGACAGCGGTGCGGGTTCGCAGAACGCAGGCAGCCTGACCGCCTATGACACGGCTCGACCCTTCGTTGCCGCCAACGAGCGACTTGCCACTCTCCTGCAAGACGACGTGCTCTCGGCCTTGAACGCACAGGGATGGGCCATCCCCGACGCAGGCGTCGTCCCGGATTCCTTGGTGGGGTCGCTTGTCAGCGGCTCGTCGGACGGCTCAATCGCCTCCGGTGCCTCCAGCTACGGCCACCTCCTGCTTCTGGGGCCAGCCATGCCCGGCTACTTCTCCACACCCAGCGAGATGCCCGGTGCGGTGATCGAGCCCCTCTTCATCACCGATCCCTTCGAGGTCTCCATTGCCGCCAGTGCACGTGGCCAACAGGTCATGGCCGATGGCCTTGCGGAAGCGGTCGAGCAGTACTTCCCAGCAGCAAGCCCAAGAATGACTCGCCTTCGTGACGCGAGACTCCCCGAGCTGTAGGCGAGCGTGCCTGGTCGGGGTCTCCCCGACCGCGCCGGTGCCAAACCCGATCTGAATGTCAGAGGACACGTCAACTCGTGATGAATCGGTGCGCGGGTCGTTTGTGACGGAAAAGCGCCACGAGCCGCGAGCGCTGTAGCCGGGCAGGGATCCTGAGCGGTCCCGCATCTCTGCCGCTTACGCCGTTAGGCCAATCTCTTGGTGCATCCACGAACGCCAACAATCGAAGAAGGCCGCAAAGGTCGTTGTGACAGGGGCTCGCCGACGAGGGGTCGGTTGCTCTCGAAGAAGCGAACCGGGCCAAGCTAGGTGGATAACAGCGGTCCGGGCCATCTGCACCATCACCGCTGCGGGCACCGGATCGTTCCGCACCTCGCCTTCGAGAACTTCTACCTGCTGGGAGATAGAGGGAAAGCGAGCCGTGAGCGAGTGTCGAGCCTCAGCAGGCTCCCGATGAAACGCTGATGCGCACAGTACTGCCTCCACGGGCGTTCTTCACCTCGAGGAGCTCGCTGCCCGTCTTGGAGATCACGGTCCCCCCGCTGACCCGAGCGCAGTATCCGTTGGGGTAGTGGATCTGTGTCGGGACGAAGATGACGGTCGGCGCGTGGATAGAGTGATCCGGCACGTAGCGGAGTTGAAAGGCACGGCTCGTCGGGTCAAAGGGCATAGCGGTCGGCTTGCCCGCGATCGCCTCGGGGTAGGTGCGGGCCAGCACCCGGGCGGTGGATCGGAGCCGTCCGCTGGACATCACCAGCCCTTCGTCGGCGCTTCCGGTGGGGTCGTCGTAGTGCTTCCAGGACCAATAACTCCAGCCGACCAGGAAGCGGTCCTCCTCGCTCGTGAGCTGCTCGAGCAACGAGGCGTTCGAGGTGGCACCAAATTCGCTCACGAACCAGGGTGGCCCCAGAGGCTGGGCGGGGGATCCGATATCGGCTCGGTCCTCCGAGCGGGTCGTGAGCGCACGTGCCTCTTGGGAGGCACAGGCTGCGATGTTCGTCGGATTGCCGGTCTTCCCGCTGCGGTAGCCGCAGTACACGTGCACGTTGAACACGAGATTGGGAAAGTTCATCGGTCCGACGAAGTTCGTGGACCCGTGGCGGGCAAAGATGTCAGGCTCGTAGAAGATCAAGTGGGTGGGACCGGCCGCGAGGATCTGGGGGATGACACCGGCAGTTGGGTCGGCTGGTGGACACGTGATCGCAGGCGCTCCGTGCGACGGTGCTCTGATGAACGCACGTCCGGTGTAGAAGCACTCGAGCTGGCCGTCGAACTGCTCGCCGCCGCTTGAAACGAGTGATCTCGAGAAGGGTTCGTTGAACGGGTCATAGCCGAGCACCCACGGACTGGTGTGGAAGTAAGTCGCGACCGCCGCCCACACCCGGTCGTACTCGCCCTGGAGATCACCGACCACGTCATTGGTCCAGAAATGGCCATAGGCGATATCGGCAGCCGTCGTCGCGTAATTCCTGGACCATCGCCCTGGAGAATCAACGCTTGCGACACCGTCGGTGCACACGGCCCAGTTCGGTGCGCCTTCGCCGTCGAAGGCCTCGTTGTAGACGTCCTGATGCATATCGAGGAGCGTGTAGATGTGAAACTGCCCGAGCAGATCAACGGTCCGACTGAGGTTGGCGAGATAGCTGTCGAGTTCGGCCTGGTTGAACTGGCCTGGATCGTGCGGTGCACCAGGGGTGCAGATCGCCGGGTCGTTGGCCGGAGCGGTTCCCGGCTCGAGACCGCTCCACGTCATCCCGAGACGTACGACGTTGAACCCGAGCCTCGCCATGAGCGACGCATCTGACGCACTGAAGTTCCACGACTTGCCGGGCGCGGGGTACAGCTCGTACGGGGGAAACTTGTAGACGGCGTTCACCCCGTGGAAGAACACGACGCGTCCCTCCCGGTCGTACAGGTACGGACCGCCCGGGGCGCTGATCGGGCCCTGGACACTCGGCGCCCCGGCCATGCTCGGCGCAGGACGAAGCGGCGACCCGAGACTGGGGAGGGTCCTGCTGCTACCAGCACTGCAACCGGCGGCTGCGAACACCAAGACCGCCAGCGCCGAGAAGACGGCACCTACGCTTGCGGCGGTCCGTAAACCACGACGCATCTCGCGCATCACCCAGATGGTCGCAGTCTGCGCCGGAGGTGAGACCAGGGCGCTGTTTGCGGGATCTCGTACCTTTCGAACCTTGCCATTGTTGGTCAATGTGCCCCGTACTGCCCGAATATTCG
>PLIG01000030.1 GCA_003139255.1 Acidimicrobiaceae bacterium
TGCGGTGGAAGCGAGCACGAGTTCGGCCTCTATGTGGAACTTCTCGCTTAGTTCGGCTTGCCACTGCTCTGCGAGATGAGGCGGACAGATCACACTGAGGCGCGACGCCTGTCCGGTCGTGAGAAGTTCTTTCGCTATGAGACCGGCTTCGATCGTCTTGCCCGTGCCCACGTCGTCCGCGATCAGCAGGCGGACAGGGTCGAGCTTGAGCGCCATCAGCAGCGGGACGAGCTGGTAAGGACGAGGCTCTACGGCGATCGAGCCGAAAGAGCGGAAGGGTCCGGCCGAGGAGCGGAAGCCGAGCCGTGCAGCATCTCTGAGCAGGCGAGCCGAGTGGTAGTCGCCAGCACCAGCAGGGTCAGGCCAGGAGAAAGTCGCGGGCTCCACCATCTCCAGATCGGTCAGGACGCCAGCCACCTCATCGTCGCCCCCACCTAGGGGTCGCAGCCTGAGCAGCTCAGAGGTCGACTCGGGCAACACGACCCACTCGCGATGTCGCGTCCGGACGAGGCTCCCTGGGGCGAAACTCATGGTGTGGCATTACCGAAGACGCCACCGTTCTCGGCGAGCAGCTTCAGCCAGTCGTCATGCAGTCCGAAGCGGATGACCGACCAGCCGATACTGAATAGGCGATCCTCCGCGTCAGCATCACGGGCTGCTCGGTGTGGATACTCATGATGGGGGCCATCCACGTAGATGGCAGTGTGGGCACCGCTGTACACGAAGTCCGGCCGACTGCCCGCCCCCTCGACGAATACTTGTGCCTTGTCAGGAAGCCGGTAGCCGGCGCCGGCCACCTGATTCAGCCACTCGCGTTCCAGGTCGCTGCCAGCCTGACGCGACAGGCGCTCGATGTGCTCGGATCGCGACTCTGCACCGGGTGAGGTCTCCACACTCGCGGCCACAAGGCGAGAGAGGTAGTCGCGGACGAGGAAGCGGTCGAGGATCCTGTGGTCGGGCTGGTTTGTGTACGAGAGCAAACAGTCGTAACACGCGGCCGTACAGTCCTCGGTGGCGCCAGGCGCACGGTGGAGATCTTCGAGAGTGTCAGGATCGAAGTGGCATCTTGCGAGGCCGGCTCTCGCCACTCTCGCGAGTGCCGTGGGGTCGTCGACAAGCTGCCGGAGCACACCTGCACCGCCCTCGGCGGCCTCGTAGAGCAGGATCGATGTCCTCTTCTCTCGGCTGGGAAGGCTTTCGACGTCGAGTTCGCGGTCTTCGAGGTCGAACTCGGACTCGATCGAAGCCTTCAGCACTGCTTCCAGACTCGCCATGAGTGCCACTTCCGATAACGCCCCGGAGGTCGCGGCACCGCTCTCCGCCTGGTCTGCCTCCGGTGACAACTTAGTGGGACCACCGCCTGCCGTCCCGGGATCAACGATCAGAATGTTGCGCCGATCCTCAACGAAGGGAATCACGCGCTTGTGCCGGGTGGAGGCCGGCTCGTCATCAGTCTCCTTCTCCTCAGGGCGGGGCATCCAGCGGCCCTTGTCGAGGTCAAGGAGGTAGCCGAGTTCGGCCTTGTCCTTGCGCCGCGAGAGCCCGACGTTGATGAGTGCAAGGGTGGCAGTAGGTCCGAACGCCAGCTGAGCAACGTCACCGCCACCGTCAACCGCGCGTGCCGTTCGCACTGCCGGCTGACCGTTCACCTCGGCGAAGTGATAGGCGGTGTGAATCTCGTACCGTTGCCGCTGACGCTCCTCGACGTTGGCGGTGATCCGGTCCGCGCGCCGCGTCGAGACGCTGGTCATCCGGAACATCGAGCTCAGACGGTCCCCGCTGAGCGACAGATCCGTCTCGCAACGCTCGCAGCGGTCTGGCGNNCGCGGTAGCTACGTGCAGGTAGCCACAGACCGAGCACTGGATCATCGTCGTCGTGATCACCGGGTCCTCAGTCACGGGGTTCACGTCCTCGGCCACAGGGATCATCACGCTCGTCACCTGGTACACAGAGCCCTCGTGGTAGATAAGGGCTCGAGGCCCGAACTCGCGAACTGCAACGAAGCGCGGCCGGTTCAGGTAGTCGTCATGCTTACCCTGCCTGCCCGGGATGTACGCCGACAGTGGGAGGCGAGGGAAGTTGTAGCCCGGGAGAAACCCTTCCGAGGCGAAGTACCGGTAGGAGTAGAAGTCCGACTGGAAGTCGGTCGTTTCCTCGTTGAGTAACAAGTGCAGCTGGGCTTCAGCCTCAGCTCGCAGGCGCTTGGCCCGATCCTTGTCCACTGCGGACTTGCTGTGATCCATGATGATCGAGTTCTGCGTGCGCTGCTGCCCCTCGGCAGCGCGGTACAAATCGCGCCAGCGTCGGCAGNNACCTTCGACGCCCGCTCGGCGGCGGCAGCGCGCGGGCCCGCCGCCTCGAGGTCAGTGAGGCAATCAGGATTCACCGCCAGGGATGCGTGGCTTCCCGAAACATCGAGCACACTGTCCAGCGACCGTCCCATCTTGATGTTCGAAATCGACAGCCAGATGGCGTGAAGATGGGCCCGAACGAGATCCTCGTTCAGCAGTTCGAGTCGAGGAGGCTGCACCTTCCCCGAAACCATGAGAGTCGGGTGACGGAAGAAATATTGGTCGTGCATCGAACCCGTCGAGCAGTAGGCGATGACGAGTGCCGGCTGACCTGACCGGCCGGCGCGACCCGAGCGCTGGGCATAGTTTGCAGGCGTCGGCGGTACATTTCGCATTCCGACGATGTTGAGGCTCGCTATGTCGATCCCCAGTTCCATAGTCGGTGAGCAGAAGAGCACGGGTAGTTCGTTATTGCGGAACCTCCGCTCCCGCTCCTCGCGCACGTCGCTCTTCACCTGGGCTGTGTGCTCGCGAGCCTCGAATCCGACAAGGGTCTCAGCGATGTTCCGGTAGAACTCGACGAAAAAGTCACTCACTGAGCGCGCCACGCCACCCGTGCTGGGCACCCGAATGGCATCGATCACAGCTTCCTTGCCGTCGCCCTGCCGCCAGCGCAATGCTGCGGCAGGAATCTGGTATCCGACGTCGACTTTGTCATCGCGCCGATGCTCAACGACTGGCTGGATAAGCCCGGCCAGGCTGAGCACCCGGAAGAGATCCTGAAGTACCTGTTCGACCTCGGCGGTTGTTAGGACGCGATCGAACGCCCGCCGGCGAAGATGCGACCCGACGAGGGTGTTCGGCGTGAGGCAGATCCAATTGAACTCGTCTCGGTGATCTCTGGAGCGAAGGAAGGCGACCCGTGACTGCTCAAGGCTGCGACGCTCGGACTCGTCGAGCGCCCAAGGCGCGATGAGGCTCTGATAGGAGCGGGACCAAAGACTCTCGTGGTAGTCCTTGTCTAGTTGTTCCGCCTTCACGGCCAGCTCTCTCCTCAAGTGATCGAGTACAGCCTCGGTGACCTCCTTGCGGCACTTAGGCGTGGCGGCGGCAAGAGCCTCGTGACACTCAGCCCACTCGTCGCCCGCTTCGCAAAGCTCGTCCAGCTGTGAGTACCCGATGTCGAGAAGTCCGCACTGCTCGAGATTCGGGGCCGTCACCCGCCACCCTGAGCGCAGGTCGACATAGAGCCGGTAGGCGAGAACCGCCCGCAGTGCCTTGTCGATTTCCTCCTTCGCGTTGAACTTTGCGTCCGGGTTCTGGGAATACTCGGTCGGAGCGAGCGAAAGGGCTGTCTGGACCGCCTTCGGGAGTGTGAGGTAGTCAAGCCCCTCTTCTGCGGCGTCCGCCAGCGCCTCGTACAAAGCTGCCCGGATGAGGCTGACCTGCACGAAGTCGTTGAAGTGGCCGGCCTGAAGAGCGGCGTCTTGGCGGTTGTCGGTGAAGTTGAGCAGCTTGACAGGCAGTCCTTCACCGTGTGCCTCGAGGAAGCGCAGCGCGCCGATGGTCAGCATTGTCGTTGCAGTCGACCGACCTTCGAAGCCAAGCGTCGAGAGCTTCAAGATGTCTGACCGGGTCATCGGCGCGTAGGAGGCACCAGACCAGAGGCAGAAGCGGAACGGGGCAGGAACGAGCCACCCAGGCACTGATCCCTCGACTGAGCTGTCGTGCAGATAGCCGTCGGTCGTGACCCAGACCGGCTCGGGGCACTTGTTCTTGTCGCTGCTTCTGACGCGCAAGGCACCGCCTGGGCCCTCCTCCAAGAAGTCGGCAGGAAGCCGCTCGAACTGGCCGTGCTCATCGTCGGGCCACGGCTTGGTGGTCGACACGTACAGGAATCGCAGCTTTCGTTGGCTTCCTGCGCTATCAAGGTCTCCGAGGTCACGGCCGATTAGATAGTCACCCGACTCGTCCCGCACTCGTTCAACGACGTAGTACTCCTGGCCCCCGTCGCGGCAAAAGGCAAGCGGAAAGAGGCGCTTGCTGCGATCGCCAGGCGCGTATTGCTGTTCGCTCAGCGTCACGTCTCTGACCTCGGGGTCTTCGATGGTGGCAAAGACGTTTGAACCTCGAGAGACGAACTGGTGCAGCTTGAAGGCGAAGACCGTCCGTCCTGTCGTCGGGTCGAGCACCCGCGAGCCCGCCAGGAGGATCGAGCGGAGAGCGATGGTCACCATCTCGACGGACAGGCCGCATTCGCCGGCGAGCTGCGCGGCGAGTCCATCTGCAGCGCCGAGGGTCCTTGGGTCGGCACGAACGAGACGGCCGTCGCGTTCGGCGATGCCGATGGTGGACTCGACCCACTGGGCGAGCGGGTCGCTAGCGAACGCCGCGTAGTCGTCTCGACCGTATGTCGAGCTGGACTCGACGCTCGACCTCAACGCATCAGCGCTGGGAATCGCGGTGGTCGTCGTCCGCTGCAGGCTCTCACCAATTACGTCTCCCGGGGTGATTGTGACGCCGAAAAGGGACGTAGCCACATCGGCGATCACCGCCTGCTGCTCGGCGAAGGTCCCCTCGGTGGCGAGAGNNGCCGCGGTAGGTGTGCAACTCGTCGAGGACGAGAAAGCGGAGGTCCTGTGCTTGCGCGATCAGCGGGCGTTCCGTCGAACGCGTGAGGATCAGTTCCAGCATCACGTAGTTCGTGAGCAGGATGTCGGGTGGGTCAGCCATGATCCGCTGCCGCTCCTCGTCATTCTCCTGCCCGGTGTACACGGCGAACGTGACTGGCCCGTTTCCGTCCGGGAAGCCAGCCTTCAGGAACTTCGCCAACTCTTCC
>PLIG01000056.1 GCA_003139255.1 Acidimicrobiaceae bacterium
TGGAAGGTCGGTAGCTTCGAAGAAGCCCGGGCCCTGGGCTGGACGGTCGTCGGCACCACGGGCGTCCTCCTCGCCTATGACATCGGGCTCCATCACCATGCTGTTCCCGTCAGTGCGGTGGTGGTCTCGGGGGCTGGGGTCTTCATGGTCGCGGCGGGCTACCGAGCGGCGTGGCGGATGTCCTGGGAGCACCGCACCCGGCCGGCGGCGGCCCAGCCGGCGATCGTCTACGGAGCAGGCATCGGGGGCCGGCAGGTGGTGGGGGCACTGCTGTCCGACCCGGCGAGCCCGTACGGCCCGGTGGCCCTGCTCGACGACGACCCGGAGAAGCAGAACCTGCGGATCCGCCATCTGCGGGTGGCCGGGCGGGGCACGGATCTCGGGAGAGTGGCTAGGGCCACCGGCGCCACCGTAGTCATCATCGCCATCCCCTCGGCCGGATCGGAGTTCATCCGGGAGGTGACCCGGCGGGCGGGCGAGGCGGGGCTATCGGTGCTGACCCTGCCCCCGGTGTCGCAGTTGTTCTCCTCGGCCATCGGGATCGGCGACATCCGGCCGGTGACCAACGAGGACCTGCTGGGCCGGCGCACCATCGACACCCGGGTCGAGGAGATCGCCGGATACGTGCAGGGTCGGCGGGTGCTGGTCACCGGGGCGGGCGGGTCCATCGGTTCGGAGCTGTGCCGCCAGATCACCCGGTTCGCCCCGGCGGATCTCATCATGCTCGACCGGGACGAGTCGGGGCTGCACCAGGTGCAGCTGTCGATCGAGGGGCGGGCCCTGCTCGACTCGCGCTCGCTGGTGGTGTGCGACATCCGGGACGAAGCGGCACTGGCTGCCGTGTTCGACGAGCACCGCCCCGAGGTCGTGTTCCACGCGGCGGCGCTGAAGCATCTGCCGCTGCTCGAGATGTGGCCGGCCGAGGCAGTCAAGACCAACGTGTTCGGGACGCAGAACCTGATCGACGCGGCCAAGCGGGCTGGGGTGGCCAACTTCATCAACATCTCAACCGACAAGGCGGCCGACCCGACCAGCGTGCTGGGCTACTCGAAGCGGGTGGCCGAGCGGCTGACCGCGGCGGCGGGCACCGATGGGAATGGTACGTATCTGAGCGTGCGGTTCGGCAACGTGTTGGGCAGCCGGGGGTCGGTGCTGACCGCGTTCCGCCAGCAGGTCGAGGCCGGTGGCCCGGTCACCGTGACCGATCCCGAGGTGACCCGGTACTTCATGACCGTGGAGGAGGCGGTGCAGTTGGTGATCCAGGCCGGGGCCATCGGCGACAACGGCGAAGCGCTCGTCCTCGACATGGGCGAACCGGTACGGATCGCCGACGTGGCACGCCAGCTTGTCGCCCAGGCCCCCCGGCCGGTGGAGATCGTCTTCACCGGGCTAAGACCCGGGGAGAAACTCCACGAGGACCTGCTCGGGGCCGGCGAGGTGGACGTGCGGCCCCGCCACCCGCTCATCTCCCAGGTACTGGTGCCGGCGCTCGCTACCGATGTGGTCTCTTCCGTGCTCACCAACGGCAATGCAGCGGCCATCGCGGCCCAGCTCTGCTGGGTCTGCGAAGACGCGACCACGCCACCAGCGGTGGCAAGCACCTCCGCAAGCCGCTCCTGACCCCTGTGCCTGGCGCTGCACCAGCGTGGCGACCCCGTCACGCCCCAACCACCACGGCACCTAGTCGCTCGTGTCTTCGTACATGATCCTCCTGATCGCGGTCGCCGGCGGCGTCCTCTCGGGAATTGCGACCACCGCGCTGACCATCCGGGTGCTCGGCCGCCGGGCAGTTCTCGACGTGCCGAACCAACGGTCCTCCCATGCCAGGCCGACAGTCCGAGGCGGCGGGATCGGGCTGGCCACCGGGACACTGGTCGCGCTGGCGATAGCCCACACCGACCTCGTCGGTTCCTCAGGGATTGCGCTGGTCATCGCAGGTCTCAGCTTCGGCGCGATCGGCTTCGCCGACGACCTGACCAGTGCGCTGCCGCCCACGATCCGCCTTGCACTCCAGTTGGTCGCCGCCGGCGCCGTGGTCGCCGTGCTCTGGCAGCACGCCTCGCACGGCATCTTCCTCACCGCCTTGATCGGCGCCGTGGCGACCCTCTGGATCGTCTCGTTCGTCAATGCGTTCAATTTCATGGACGGCATCAACGGGATCTCGTGCGCAGAGACGATCGTCGCCGGGGTGGCGTTCGGACTGATCGCCCGGCACGAGCACCAACTCGCGCTCCAAGCGGGCGCACTGGCTCTGGTGGCCGGCTCGATCGGCTTCGCTCCGTTCAATTTCCCCACCGCGCGGGTGTTCCTCGGTGACGTGGGGAGCTACTTCGCCGGTGCCTGGTTGGCCGTGCTGGTCGTCATCGGCCTGCGGGGATCAATCCCGGCAGAAGCCATGATGGCCCCGGTCGCGCTCTACGTGGCGGACACCGGGGTGACCCTGGCGCGACGTGTGCACCGGCACGAGGCGTGGCAACAGGCGCATCGCCAGCACACCTACCAGCGCCTGGTGGACCTGGGGTGGAGTCACACGCAGACGACCGGCCTCGTATTCGCACTGGTGACGCTGTGTTCGGTACTCGGGTCGGTGAGCCTCTTCGGGTCGGTCACGGGACGCATCGCCGCGGACTGCGGGGTCGGCGCGCTGATCACCGGATACCTGGTCTTGCCGGGACTGATCGAACACCGTCATTCGCCGCCGCCTCGTGACGGCCGAACCTCTCGAGCCTTCCGGTCAGGAGCCGATCGATGATCCATGCCATCTGCGTGGCCGGAGCGCGGCCCAACCTGATCAAGATCAAACCGGTCATCGACGTGCTGGAGTCCCTGGGGGCGAAGATGACGTTCGTCCATACCGGCCAGCACTACGATGAACTGATGTCGGACGTTTTTTTCAGTGACTTCGAGATGGAGAAGCCCACGCATTTTCTTGGAGTCGGTTCGGGGCCTCACGGAGTGCAGACGGCCAAGGTGCTGATTGCGCTGGAAGAACTCTTCACGCGGGACCGGCCCGACCTGCTGGTGGTAGTGGGCGACGTCAATTCAACGATGGCGGGGGCGTTGGCTGCGGTAAAACTGGGCGTGCCGGTGGCCCATATCGAGTCGGGCCTGCGCAGCTTCGACCGCACGATGCCTGAAGAGATCAACCGTCTTCTGACGGATGCCGTGTCGGACCTGCTGTTGACCAGTTGCCGCAGTGCCGACGAACAATTGCTCCGGGAAGGGATACCGGCGAGCAAGATCCGCTTTGTAGGCAACGTGATGATTGACAGCCTGGTGATGCTGCTGCCGCGCGTGGCGGCCTCGACCAAACCCCGCGAGCTGGGAGTGCAAGAGCGCCCGTTTGTCCTGGTGACACTCCACCGCCCGTCCAATGTCGATGCGCCGGCACGATTGAAACTCCTGAGGGACAACCTGGTGGAATTGAGCCAACAGTTGCCGGTGGTTTTCCCCGTGCATCCGCGCACGAGGAAGATGCTGGACCAGGCTGGCATTGGCACCGGAGCCCGGGGCTTGGTGCTGACGGAGCCGCTGAGTTATCTGGATTTTATCGCGCTGGAAACACGGGCGGCGCTGGTGGTGACCGATTCGGGCGGCATCCAGGAGGAGACCTCTTATCTTGGCATTCCGTGCCTGACCGTGCGGCCGAACACCGAACGGCCCATCACAATCACCGAGGGGACCAACCGTCTGCTGGACCCAGAAAAAGAAAGTCTCAGCGCGGCGGCCCAGGCCGCCCTTCAGCGCGGGCGCCGCCTTGGGGCCTGCCCCATCGAAGGCTGGGACGGCCACGCCGCCGCACGAATCATTTTGGCGCTGCAGGAAAAGCTGGGAGTCTGATATGAAACAAGTTCTGCAGGAGTTGAAGACCGCGCGGTGATCGTCGCCGAGGCGNNCCGTCCATCGGCTGCAAGAAGACGAGTTCTTCGACCGCGAGAGCGTTGCCGGTCGCGCCGAGTTCTGGGCCAAGCTCACCACCTGCTGGCGCTTCTTCAATATCGCCCGTCCCAACCGCAACCAACAGTGGAAGACTCCGCTCCAAATCCTCCGCCAACGCAATCCCAAGCTGGATCTGGCCATCGCCTCGTGGCGTCCACTTGACCTTGCCGCCGAACTCCGTCAATA
>PLIG01000051.1:0-10135 GCA_003139255.1 Acidimicrobiaceae bacterium
TACCAGCGCGCGAGCTCGTCGTCGTCGACTGGCCCCGTCAGCTGCACCTTCTCACTAAAGCCGGGCCTTTCCGCAAGCCGCCGGAGGGTGGCGGCCTCGGGCCCGCTGCCCACCACTACAAGTTGCGCTTCGCCCAAAAAGGGCACTGCCTCGATGACGCGCGCCGCACCCTTGTATGCCGTCAGTCGTCCGACGAAGAGGACCACTGGAGCGGTCTTCTCTTTGGCGTGTGCGGCTCGGAGCCGGGCCCCATCGATCCCGCTCGGGACGACGACCGGTCGCACCCCGGGCACGCGCTGCGCCGCCATGTCCGCCTCGGATCGCGAGAGGGCGATCACACTCGCAGCCCCCCGCAGCATCCTCCGCCCGACGATTCCATAGGGCACGTGGACGACCCTCGCGACGAAAGACGCGGGCCGGGCATGCAGATAGGTCGAGACGACCAGCGGGCGACGACCCGACAGGTAGCTCATCGCGGGTGCCGCCGAGTGGTAGTTGTGGGCGTGGACGACGTCATAGCGACCTCGTGCCGCGCGCAGATACTGGAACAAGCCGACCGAGACAGGAGCGGTCTCCGACCAGCCGCTCGCCGGCCACCGACGCACGACGAGCCCGTCCGATTCCTGATCCACCGAAGGCCGGGCGCCTCGCGGAGCCTGGGTGAGCACCTCGACCTCACATCGAAGCCCCGCCAGGCTCTGCGCGAGTCGTTGCACGTGGCGTTCGACGCCGCCGACATGGGGAGGGTAGGTGCTCGTGACGAGGGCCACCCTCATCGTGTGACCTCGCCGTAGGCAGCCCGTAGCGGCCATGGTGCGTTACTAAGGCCGGGCGCCTCGACGCGCTCTCCACCAGTCGAGCCGAGCCCCCCTCTCAACGACGACGTCCCGACCTGTCGCTGCATCATGTCGGCACCGCCTCGAGCTTGGCGCTGACCGACGGGCGGAGGAACATCGCCCGGCCGAGGACAAACCCGCAGCCGACCGTCTGGGCGATGAGCCATGCCAGTCCGACCGAGCCGAGATCACCGTAGGTCGCCCGCAGAGGGCCGATCACGAGCCCGAGCGTCACTGCCGCCATCAGGCCGCTCAGCGCAGCGGCGGGGCGCAGCCGCTCCCGTACCCGCCACCGGGCTACGGCGACGTTCGTGATGGCGTTGGGCACCGTCGAGACGGCAAGCCAGACGAGCAGCACCGCTCCGTACCGGCTGTAGGAAGGGCCGAAGAGCCCGAGGACCTTGTCCCCATACGTTAGGAACAGCGTCACCGGTAGAACGAGCATGAGGCAGATGATCACCGCCGCATGACGGGTGGAACGGGCGAGATCGCTCTCGTGCGTCACTAGCATCGCCTGAGCGACGGCAGGAGAGATCGAGAAGCACAGCCCGCCGAGCAGCCAGGCGAGCGAGAAGTCGCCGGCCAGCGACGCACCCACTTGCGCCGCCACGAGGGTGGGGAGCAGCTGAGGCGGCACCGTCGCGCTGATCGCCGTAATCGTCTGGTAGCCGAGGCCGGGCCGGATCGTGGCGAACGACCAGCCGGAGCCGTCGGTGACCCTCCAGAGCCTCCACAGCGCCCAGCACGACGTGACGGTCCCGGCCGCGGCCCACGAGCCCACGAGCACTTCGGTCCCCGCTCGCACGCCGACAGCCGCCAGCACCGCCACGAGGGCCAACTTCCCGGCTCCGAAGACGGCATTTCGGCCAACCAGGACACGGAACCTGCCGAGGGCGAACGCAGCACCGTCGACCACCAGGCCGACGGTCTGGCTCACGCAGACGACGATCATGCCGAGGGCCACGCCGGCGTTGTGCAGCACGCCCAGGGCGGGCACGAACGCCAGAAGGGCGACGAGGCCTACTACGGCCAGAGCGCCGGCAACCGCTCCGGCAACGAGCGCCGACGACGCCAGGACGGCTCGCTTGACGTCGCTGCGGGGCAGCCGGACGATCAGTGAGGCCACGATCGCCTGGCTGGCGACCAGCGCCACGACGATCGAGATCGAGGTGATGCTGGCGGCCTCTCCGATCTCGTGGGAGGGATAGGACCTGGCACCGATGAGCCAATAGAAGTAGCCGGTGGAGGACATCGCCGCTTGCACCACGAGCAGGCTCAGCGTGCCGCCGAGAAGCGGCAGGTATCGCCATTGCTTCGCTCTGGATCTCACGACGGCTCCGACTGCATCGGTGGCAAGAGCTTGAAGATCGCGATCTGGGGGTTGGAGTAGACGAGGCGGATCCAGCTCGCTGTGAGCAGCCGCTCGTAGGACTCCAGAGGCAAGGGCGACTCGTGGAAGGCGTGAGGCTCCTGCGGCGAGTAGATGTATCCGCGGGCGCTCGGCTCGTGGTACATGAGCTTGTCCACGACCAGGAAGCCCACGCGGTACTGCCTCACCTCCCTCTGCGCGACCGAGCCGAGCCGCGCCCCGGCAAACGTCAGCTCCCAGGTTGGAAAGGCGCCGGAAGCACTGAGTGTGCCGCCGTATGCCCACTGCACCACCTCGGTGTCGCCGTCCGACGCGATCACGGCGCCGGGAGCGTTGAGGCGCATCCACGACGCCGCATCGAGTTGGTCGGTCGTCACCAGTCCGGCCCCGGAGCCAAGCTGGTAGGGCACGGCGAACATGTAGCTGGCGGGCGCGTTGACAGAGGTGTTGCCGACAAGTGTCACGAGCACGAAGGCGACCACGCCTGCCTTCAACCAGTGGGTCGCCGCGGCACTCCGCGGGGCGGTGTCATCCGCGACGCGCGCGATCAGGTAGGCGAACAGCAGGCAGACCCCGACCCAGACGAGCTGCCACGACCGGTGCACCCAGGTGAGGGAGGTCGGGGACAGGTCGAAGGGATACGAGACGACGAAGAGCGCCCCGAGCACGAAGCACCCCCGGAGCACTACCTGTTCCCGCTCGCTTATCGACGGCCGGAGGATCCCTCGGCGATAGAGCAGGAAACAGGCGATCAGGGCCAGCGGGACCAGCACGAGGGTTACCTCGCCGCAGTACCGCTCATAGGCGGGAAGCCCGGAACCCTGGAAAAAGCTCCGATGGTTGGCGAAGTGGGCGATCGCCGACAACGCGCTCGTAAAGGCGGAGCTGCCCGGCAGCACGTAGCTCCAGATCTCGGTCCAGTTCGTGGCGGCGATCCAGACGAGGTTCACCGCCGCGGAGCCGAAGCCGAGCACGAGCAGAACCGGCACCCGGCCGAGACGGCGGTAGGCCCCGCCCCGGTAGGAGTCCGAGAGCCCCACGATGAGGAGGAAGCAGGCGAGGAACAGCCCGGAAACCGGCTGCGCGCTGGTCGTGGCGATCATTCCCACGGCCGCCACCCAGAGCCATCTCCGACGGCTGTTGCCCGCGGCGCGCAGGCATGCGTACGCCGTGAACAGGGCGAGCGGCAAGCCGACCGACTCGTAGGAGGCCTCGCTCAGCCAGAAGAGCACGGACGGTCCGATGGCATAGAGCAAACCCGCAGTCGCCCCGATCCGCACGCTGCCGGTCACCTGCCGGGCGAGAACGCAGACGGCAAGCACGATGGCGACATGGCCGAGCCCGGCGACGAAGAGGTCGCTGTCCCACAAGGACAAGCGGGTGACGTCATGAGTGGCGACCACGAGCAACTGGTAGAGCGGGAAGTATCCGACGGTCGGGTCCTGGGAGTTGTGGCCGATCAGCACTCCCCGCTGCACGAGACGGGCCTGGCCGAGATGAAGCAACTCGTCCAGGTACGCCGGCCGCCGGTAGCTGCGGAACAACTTCGGGAGATAGGTGACGGCGCTCGCCGCAGTCAGGGTGACAAGACGGGCCCGATCCGAGAAGCGTCCCATGAAGAGCACCCAGATCGATGCACCGACGAGGATGATCATCGCTAACCAGAACAGGCCGAACATCGTCGAAACAGCGAGCCGCGGGGCAAAGTAAGCCCCGATCAGACAGACGATCGACGTGGCGAATGCCGAGACGACCACTAGCCGGTGGCTCGTGGAGGTCGTAGGGACATCTTCTACGGTTGGCCCGGCCGGAGCGCCTGTGCCCTCGTCTGGGACGTCTTCAGGAGATGTCAGGGTCCCAGACGAGGTGATCATTCCTGGGACTCACGAGATCTCGATCCGGAGGTAGTCGACCTTCATGGACGAGCTCGATGCGGTCGAGGGGCCCGGCGGGCTTGCCCAGCCGCCGATCGCCAGGTCGTAGATGAACACGTACGGGTGGTCGAACGAGAGCGTCCAGTACTTCTCGCCGATCTGCTGTTCGGTCACTTTCATCTCGAGCGTGTTGCCGATATAGAAGGCGACATAAGAGTTGCTGCCCTTGTTGCACCAGAGCCACGAGTACAGGTGCCAGCCGCTGTCACCCGAGGGGACGCCGAGAGGGGTCTCTACCTGGGTGTTCAGGCCGCAGGGTCCGTCGCGGTTCGAGATGCCACAGTGCATGAACTGGCCGACCCAGGGGTCGTTGTTGATCGTCTCGGCGAAATCGTCCTCACCGGCCATGGGCTCTGTCTTCGGGTTCGTGAGTGCCGAGACGCCCAGGCCCCAGAAGGCAGGCCAGTAGCCCCGGCCACCCGCGGGCAGCTCGATGCGCGACTCGACCAGCATCTCCTGGCCCGGGCCGGGCATGTAGGCGTGCGTGGTCTGGACCTCGCCGGACAGCCAACCCTGTGGGGACTCGATGGTGCCGACCACGAGATGGCCTTGGCCGTCGACGTGGACCACAGACGACGAAGCGACGAACTGTCCGATCCCTATGCCTGTGCCCGTGTAGAAGCGCCAGGACGGACCGAGCGACGAGTCTGCGTTACCGGAGAAGTTGTCGTCGAACACTGTCGTCCAGTGGATCGAAGAGAGGTGGTCCTGCGCTCCCGCAGTCCGCTGCACCCCAGCCTGGTGCAAGGTGGCGTTGGCCGGCGAGCTGGCCGTCAGGTAGTACACGGCGACGCCCGCGACGATGGCTAGCAACACGATCACGGCGATCGGCCCGCCGTGATCCCGAAGTCGGATCTGCTTCGACCGGTTCTGGCCGCGGCCGTTCATGTCGAGACCTTCCAAGCCTGCGACGGAGATTCGGGCTGCTCGAGTCGGACCTCACCGAGGGTGAAGCACCCGTAGAGGTACCCGGCTGCAGTCGCGCCCAGCCCAGCCGTGAGGAACAGCGCCGACCGCCACCGTCTCGGGAACACTAGCGAGGTCGCGATAGCAGCGGCCATCCGACGCGAGTGCGCCCTCTCGTCGCGCAGCGGCTCGCCGCTCACGCTCCGGACCACCCATTTCGATATGCCCTCTCCCCAGCCACGATGCAGCAAGTAACTGAACCCGACCCTTTCGGGGCCGACGTAGTGGTGCACAACGGCATCGCGCGCGTGCACGATCGTCCCCCGCGTGAGTGCCATCGACTGGATCCCGGCCAGCGTCTCCTCGCACCCGCCGATCGCCCCGCCGGGGTTGTCTACATGCCCGATCGCCACGTTGAACCCGCCCACCTCCGACAGGACGCCCCGACGCCAGGCCATGGACGCCCCGATCGGGTTGCGCAACGTCTGGCGCGCTTCCAGGCCTGCCCAGGAACAGCCGAAGACCCAGTAAAGCTCCTTTGGGTACCAGGCGGCCACGTTGCCGCCGTCGGGCAGAACCCAGCCACCCGTCGCGACCACCGACGGGCTCGCCTCAAGCGGCGCCACGAGCCGCTCGAGCCAGTCCTGTTCGGGGATGGCGTCGTCGTCGAGGAAGGCGACGAGCTCACCGTTGGCCGCCTGCCAGCCGTGGTTGCGGGCGCCGGCGCAGCCGCGGGCACCTGTATGCAGAAGGACACGACCGACCCCGAGCGATGTCAGTGCATGAGACAGCTCGCGATTGTGGTCGGCCACGAGGAGGATCTCGTCGGGTGGCCGGCTCTGACGCTCAAGCCCCTCGAGAGTGGCACACAGGTTCTCCCACCGGGACATCGTGTAGGAGCAGACGACTACCGACGTGGTTGCCACCGCAGCTCCTTGAGAATCGCGAACATGACGCGACCGCCGTCCCGCCACGTGGCGAGGTGCGACTCACCGCTGCGCCGCTTGTACTCATGACTGAGGACCTCGCCTATCCGCAGGTGGGCACGAGCTGCCCTGCAGTAGAGCAGCGCCTCGATCTCGAAGCCGTGACCGTACCAGGGTCCGCGCCACAACGTGGATGCCTGGCGCTCGGGACGTTGTGCGCACAACTCAACGAGACCGAGGTGATCGAGAGAGTCCTTCCAGAACGCGGCGTAGCCGTAGCAGAGATCGCTCCACGACTGGCGATAGCCAACGTTCGAGAAGAGTCGAAGGGCACGATTCCCGACCCTCCTCACAGAGGACAAGTCCTGAGAGCCACCGCCTGCGATTGTTCGGGACCCCTTCACAAGGTCGGCCCCCGCGCAGAGAGCATCAACATAGAGCAGGATCTCGACCGGGTCCATCGACCCGTCGGCGTCCAGCATCACGACCACGTCGCCTTCAGCGGCGAGCAGGCCGGTCGCAATTGCGTTCCCTTTTCCAGAGTTGCCGTGCTCGATCACCTTGGCCGCGGGGCACACCGACCTGACGATCGCGGCTGTGCTGTCCTCGGACCGCCCGTCGACAACGATGACCTCTTTGACGCAGTCCGGCAGGCGGCTCAACACCCAGGAGATGTTCTCGCCCTCGTTTTTCGCGGGGATGACAACCGAGACCGAAGGATCCGACGGTCGCAGTCGGCGCTGTCCCGCGCGCGTGCTCGTGATACCGGTCCGGCAGTCCGTAGCTGGCGGCTCGAGTCGCTTCCTGTCCGCTCCCAACAGTGTCACTATCGGCTCTCGGCCTCAGACTCCCGACCCAGTGCTGTTACCGTCACCACCGGCCTCCCTTCCACCCACACGAGGAAGGGCCGCCCCCTCACCGGTTCACGATAGCGCTTATCCCTGCCGCCGGACTGCCCGACGCTCCCACGGCACCCTGTAGCGCCCGTCCGCGCCCCCGGCGCGAGCCAGACGGCACGGTGCCCGCCACGGCCGCGCGAGGACGTCTACTCGAGATCCTCGGGCGCGACGGCTCCCTCGGCTCGGCTGGCCCAGCCGAAAGGGCGGGTGAAGGTCTGTTTCAGGCCCGTGACGACGATCGCATAGACCCCGAGCCCTATAACCGCCGGAATCGCACAGATCAAGAGTCCCACCGGGCCGCGGGGTGCCACCTTGTATGCGGGCAGCTCAAGACAAGCCGTGGTGACCACGCCCAGAATTACCGCCAACTTGGGTATGTCCGCGAAGAAACTGCGGAGCTTCGGATCAATCTCGCGCCGTGCAATGTGCAGGAAATACAGGTTGCTCGCGATCTGACCGAGAGCGGTGCCGACCGGCACACCGAGCATGCCGATGGTGAACGCCAGCGGGACGGTGAAGGCGACGTTGATGACCATTCCGACCCCGAGATAGCGCGATTCGAGGCCAGGTCGCTTGACCGACTTGCTGAATTCGGCCATCACCGGGCTCAGCAAGGTCATCGTCTGGCCGACCAGCAAGATGGCAGCNNCTTGCGGCCCGAGCCAACGCAGGATGGCGAAGTACACGCTCGCGGCGCCGATGAGCGGGTACGCCGCGATCGCGCGGACCCAGACTCGCTGGATGTCCACGAACTCGAGGAGCGTGGCCTTGAAGCCGGACCGTCCGTAGGTTCGTGACAGCGTCACCGCTATCGGGCTCCCCGCGTTCATCGGCAAGCTGACGAGCTGGCTCGAGAAGTTGGCGCCGATGCTGTAGAAGGCCACGTAGCGCACTGGGAAGATCAAGCCCACCAACAGTGAGTCGATCTCGAAGTTGAACGAGCTCGCGACCGCAGCCACCTGCACGCGACTGGCGTAGCGCACGATGTCACGGATCTCGCCCCATGGCAGGAGGTGGCATTCGCGCAGCTTCACGAAGTGACGAGCGCCTACCACCGATGCGAGCACGAGGACGACCTCTTGGCCCACGTTCGCCCAGAAGAGACCGATGAGCCCATGACCCTGCCAGACGAACAGCAGCGCAAGGACCGCGTAGACTACCGTGGAGACGGTCCCGGAGATGTTCAGGTAGGCCCATCGGTGCTGCGCGCTGATGATCTGCTGGAAAACCGTGCGCAGCGCCGACACGAACATCAGCGGCATGAAGGCTCGCATGAGCACCGCGGCTTCTCGGTGGAGCGCTGTCGAGGCGTGGACAAACACGGTGATATTCGGCGCGAAGATCGCGACGAGCGCCGCAAGCGTGCCGACGACCAAGGCGAGCATGACCGAGACCGTCATGAGCAGCGATGAGGTTGCTCTGCGGTCGCGCGAGCCGGCGAAGACCGAGAAGTAGCGTGACGCCGTGGGGCCGAGACCGCCGTCGAGGTTCGACAGCAACCCACGGAGCGAGCTGAGCAGTGCGTACAGCCCGTACCGGCTGACGCCCAGGTGGAGCAGCAGGAATGGCGTCAGGACGAGATTGAGCGCGACCGTCACGACCTGGCCGCCAGTGTTCCAGCTCAGCCCTGAGAGGATCTTCGCGAGCCGGTCACGCCCTACGTCATGTTCGCCTTCCGAGTGCGGAGCCGACGTGTCGATCGGCACGTCGGGGCTCACCTTCCGTCCTTGCCGGAACGTCCGATTCCGTCGTTCGCTTCGGCTGCGGAACGCTCGCGGTCAACGTCACCAATCGCGAGATGATATCGAGCGTAGACCTGCTTGGTGAGGCACTCACGCGAGGCCGCAGGTCCGACGAGGGGTGCTCCTACGTGGTGTGCGACGCCAAACGCGCCTGGACGCCCTCACGCTGTCGTCGCTCAACCGACAGCGCAACCACTGCTGTGCTCGGTTCCGAGCGCCTCACTGGGGCCACACTCGACCGGCTGACGCACCGATGCCGGATCATCTCCACCAAGGGGTCGCAAAACTTGTTCTGACCGTGACGCTGGCTCCTCCGGACCCGGTTCCCGGCCTCTATCTGCACCCTGGCCACCGCCGTCGCCTTCGGCTACCGCCGGTGGATGGAGGCGAATGTGTGTAGACGAGAGCACCGCACTGTCAAGCTTTGTCCGCCCGTAGGTTCCTGGATATGTTGATTCGAGCCGGTGATATCAGTCGTCGCTTCAGAGGTAGGAGCAATAGCGGCACACAAGACTCGACACGAATGGGACCAGGGAGTAGGATCGTGTTCGGTAAGCACTACGAGCAGGACTCGACCACTGAAGCAGGCAGGGCTGCTGCACCCTCAGCCGAGCATGGTGACAGCTAGCGTGTTCGATCACGTGAGCGGCTTCTTTCTGCCGGCAGACAAAGTGCAGGTGAAGTACGAGANNTACGAGATGCTGCGGGCGCATCTGGCCGACGGTGTCCCGGCGTCCAGGGCCGCTGCCGAGCACGGCTACTCGCGGGCTTCGTTCTATCTCGTCTCGGCAGCTTTCGACGCCTAGGGCATGCTCGGGCTGTTGGACGAACGGCGCGGGCGTCGGGGCCCGCTCAGGCTCACGCCGGAGATCGTCGCCTTTCTCCAGTCAGCGGAGGGGTCGGGCGCCACCCTCGCCGACCAGGTGGAAGAGCGCTTTGGCGTCCGGCTCCATCGCCGAACGGTGGAGCGAGCCCGGTCGTGACGCAGTTCTGGCCGCCACGTTGTAGTGGTGCCCAGGCCGAGTACGAGACGCTGCGCGAGATAGTGCTGTCCACTGGCACGACGCCCGACACCTTGATTGCTGCCCGGCTCTTTCGGAGGGGACTGGCCGGACTGATCGCCTGGCCGGCGACCGAGCCCGTCTTCGTCGCCGAGGTTCTCGGAGGGCAGCGACCGCCGTGGACGCCACATGGCGACCCGCGCCTCGGCGCTTTGGCCGAAAGCTTCGAGCTGGTGCTGTCCGTCCAAACCCCATGTAAAATAAGGGAGTTGATGAAATGAGGATGGCGGTCTACGCCCGAGTCTCGACCGAGTCACAGGAGGCTCGGGGGACGACCAGCTCGCAGCTAGCGGCGCTGAAGGACCGCATCACCCAGGAGGGCCACGATCTCGTGGCCGAGTACTGCGACGACGGGCACTCAGGTGCACGCCTCGACCGGCCTGGCCTCGACGCGCTGCGCGACGGTGCAGAAGCAGGACTGTTCGAGGCGGTGTGGTGCCTGTCGCCGGACCGCCTCGCCCG
>PLIG01000051.1:10156-10307 GCA_003139255.1 Acidimicrobiaceae bacterium
CGAGCCGGAGGCCGTCGTCGTGCGCCGCATTTTCGACGACTACGTGACCATCGACACTCGGCCCGCCAGATCTGCCGGCTTCTCAACCTGGACAAGATCCCGACGCCGACCGGCAACTCGGCCTGGGCTCACTCGACGGTGCTTAGGGTGC
>PLIG01000158.1 GCA_003139255.1 Acidimicrobiaceae bacterium
AGCCTCCAGGATTTCCAGGGCGATTCAAACTGTTGACTCTTGCGCGCAATGGCGGTCGAGTGTTGAGCAGGATCGGTGCGGTAACCGCGGTACTGTCTCCCTCCAGCCTCACAAAGGGACCTGAGTGGTATCGGTCTTATGAAGCGTCAATCACGTATCACACCGTGAAGGCCGTGATCGATGAGAGGTTCGCCAAGATTGTAACGGAGCGTCCGACATGCCTGGTCGTGATGAAGCCAGGGGAGAGCCTTACCACCGCCGAAGAACAGGAACTTCACGAAAAGTTATCGAGAACTGGTTTCACTGATTTCACATGGCTTCCGAGCATGGCGCCAGGAGGGTAAGTGACGTGAAAGGACCGGTCTTAGCTGTGACCTCTCGGTGTTCCTCTTGAGTTGGGGATGAGGTAGCAAGCCCTGCGAGTGTGATCGTACGCGCGAGACGGTGGGAAGGATACCGAGCAGGCGGGTGTGGACTCTGTATTACAGCACCCACAAACTGCATCGTCCCTTTGAGTAGGGCCAGTCAAGGCCGGCCGAAGGTCGCCCGTAGGGGGAAGCCTTGACGGGCCCGGTGGGTGAGTCCGTGCAGCGATCAAACAATGGAGTTGGCTGCCCATTTGGCGGCCTGTTTGCCGATTGGGATCTCCGCCCTTGACGAACTACAGCGGTGTGGTTAGGTTGTGAGGACAGAACCAGCGACACCGCACACGCCCACAGCACGACGGCCCCGACCGGGGTCACAGATGAAGGAGGTTTGCTCTAGGGAGAGTCGAGCGGTGGGGTCGGTCGTCTAGGAACTAAGGGCAAGCCTCCCGATGGGGAGGTTTTTTGATGTCCATAGCAATATGTAGACGGCGGAGCCGAGGCGATGGTCGGGGCTCGACGTGTTGACGGCGGGGTAGGCGGCACCGGCTTTCAGGCCGGTGCCGCTACTCAACTCGATACTGCAACGAAACTCGATACTGCAACGAAACTCGTCAGGTCGAGTGGGCCGGGCTGGTGGCTCACCGTGTACCCGACGGCAGGTGAGGCGGGTGGCTCCTTCCGATATGAGGGAAAGCGGGGCCGCTGGCTTGACGTGCCGGAGGAGGACCCCGAGCGCTCGAAGCGGGAAGCCGCGCGACGGGCACGGGGGCAGGTGCGGCGTTATTGCGCCGGCAACCGGCTCAATCGCCTGGGGACGCTGACATACCGGGACGAGGGTTGTCACGATCCTTGCCAGTTGCGCGAAGACCTGGGTGGTTTCTTCCGACGGTTGCGTCGAGAGGTTGCAGTGGAGCGGATGGCGTACCTCTGGGTGCCTGAGTGGCACAAAAAGGGCCACGGGCTGCATGCACACTTTGCGGTCGGGCGCTACGTCCGCCGGACACTCATCGAGGCGGCGTGGCCTTACGGCTTCGTCCACATCACTCTGATTGGGGACCTGCCCGTCGGCTCGGGGCCGTTGGCCGAGGCGAGGACGGCCGCTCGTTACCTGAGCAAGTACGTGAGCAAGGACCCGGCGGCTGGAAGTGGTCTGCACCGCTACGAGGTGGCACAGGGGTTCCAACCCGAGCGGGTTGTCGTGTGGGGTCGGACCGCAGAGAAGGCGCTGGACCAAGCGAACCGGATCTTTGGACGGGGACCAGAGTTTGTGTGGCAGTCGGGCGACGAGGAACGGTGGGATGGACCACCGGCCCTGTGGGCGTCATGGCCCGGATGAGAGAACCCCTCGGGGAGGTGGCCCGGCGGTGGGTCGAGGAGTCGTGTGCGGAGCAAGCCGTGCCCGTGAAGGTCGACGATCCGACGGTGATCGACGACGTAGCGGAGCTGCTGGAGGCCGGTCGGGAGGGTGCTAGCGCCGCCAGACAGGCTTGAACCGCTGAGGGTCGAAGCGGTTCCGCCCCCGGACGGCGGGGAGGACAGCGACGTGATCCAGCACAGCGGCCACGATTGCTTGTTGGCGTGTCAGTGGCAGATCGGCCCAGTGCTCACGGAGTGCAGAAGCGTTGCCTAGGTACCCGTCGAGTGCGGTCGTCTGGGTCATGCGGGCGAGCTTCTTTTTATTAGTCGTCATGCGTGCTTCGATACGTCGGCGAGCGGTCAGCCATTCGCTCTTACCGATCGCCCTGTCAGCGAAGAGCTCGGCGAGCTCATCCAGGCGGCGTTGATCTTGGGCCAGGGTTCCGGCGACAGCGCTTGCTTCGGTGGTCTTGGTAGCGCGCTTCGCCAGGCGATTCGCTAGAGCGGGAGTGTCGAGGCGGAAGAGGACAGCTTCGACGATCAAGGCTTCGAGGTCATCGGCGAGACAGGAGATCTTGCCGCAGCCGACGAATCCGGGACCGGTGGCGCATACGTAGGCACGACGGCCGTCGACCTTGGGGCGTGAAACGAGGGTCGCTCCACAATGTGAGCAGCGAAGCATCCTGGCGAGCAGGTAACGCCTGGGCATGCGGGACGTCCGTCGGAGGGGATCTCCGAGGACGGCCCGCAGGCGGGCGGTTTCTGCTGGCGAGACAATCGCGCCCCACTCGGCGGGGCCGACGATCTCGTCATGGTGCTCTCGCTGGCCGCTTATCCGACCAGACATGAGCATGCTGCGAAGCACCGTCGTGTTCCACGGCACGCCGGTCACGGTACTTATGCCTCGGGTGTTGAGGTCGCTGCAGATTGAACGCAGGCTGTCCCCAGCGAGGACTCGGTGGGCAAGTTCCTTGACGATCTGGGCTTCGTCGGCTCGGATCGTGCGCCGGTCGTCGTCGAAGCCGAATGGGCGAGTGCCACCCCCGGCAAGCTTGCCGGCCGCTGCGAGTTCTTCGTGCTTGCGGCGGATGCGCCGTCGCATGCTGTCGCTCTCCTTTCGGGCCACGGCTCCGAGGATACGGGCCGTCATTTGACCCACGTCGGTTGCGAGGTCGATGTCACCAGAGACGGTGGCGAGGTCTCGGATACCGGCGGCTTCGATGACTTCGAAGAACTCTTCTAGCTCTTTGGGCTGACGATGCAGGCGGTCGGTCTGCCACACGATGACAGCGTCTCGGTCCCCGGCCTTGATGTCATCGAGGAGGCGTCGGTAGGCGGGCCGCCTCTTGCCGCTGTAGGCGCTGATGTCGTTGTCGACGTACTCCTCGGTCACCGGCCAACCCTTTCGGGCGGCCAGGGCACGACAGTCGGCGAGTTGGCGTTCGACGGCTAGGTAGGTGTCGTCCCGGTCAGAGGAAATGCGGGCATAGATGGCGGCCGCTTGGACCATCTAGAGACATTAACAGATACTGGTCCATGCCAGAGTCCTGTCACCTGGCGTCCCCTTGGTCCGGCCAAGGCATCCCTTAGCCTCGATCCACCGGTCCGCGACCGTTTCCGGTGACCGCGTATCCGCGGAAAATGCCTCCCTACTTGGGAAGATAGCGGTGTTCGAAGTCGCTGTTGTTCCCGAGCCAGGAGGCACTTCCAGTGACCCAAGTATCGCGCGCCTTCGACCGCGTCGAGGTGACCTTCGACGAACCGAGCTTGGTGGCCGATGCCGGGCTGATCGTTCCTGCGACGTTGATGGTCCGTCTGGGTCTCGAAGCCCTGGTGAACAAGACGGTTCGGTTGCCAGGTCGCGTCGGTGGCGCTCGGCCGGGTCGCAAGGTGCTTACGTTGGTGACGGCGATCTTGGCCGGAGCGACCCACATCGACCACGCCGACCGCCTGCGAGCCGGTGCCACCCACCGGGTGTTGCCCTTCCGGGTGATGGCGCCTTCGACGCTCGGCACGTTTCTGCGGTCGTTCACCTTTGGACACATCCGCCAACTCGACGCCGTGATCGCACAGACCACCGCCCGGGCCTGGGCGCTTGGGGCGGGTCCGGGCTCTTCGTCCGTCACGATCGACCTCGACTCCACGATCTGTGAGGTCCACGGCAAGGCCAAGGAAGGTGCCGCTTACGGCTACACGAAGGTGCTCGGTTACCACCCGCTCATCGCCACGTGGGCCAAGAGCGGAGAAGTGATCCACGCCCGGCTTCGAAAGGGCAGCTCCCAGCGCGGGGCCAAGCGCTTTGTCGAAGAGCTAGTCGCCCGCCTACGCCGGGCAGGTGCCTCAGGTCCGCTCGTGGTCCGAGCAGACTCGGGCTTCTGGTCCTACTCACTCATCGACACACTCAGGCGACTCGGGGTGCGCTTCTCGATCACGGTCCACATAAACGCCCACGTCAGTGCCGCAATCGAGGCCATCTGCGAGTCGGCGTGGGAGCCCATCGTCTACCGCGACGGCGGTGAAGCCCAGGTTGCCGAGACCCTCTACGTGACCGGCGGAGGGGCGACCAAGCGAGCGCAGCGCAAGATACGGCTCGTCGTGCGCAGAACCCGGCTCACCGAGCCCGCCCAGCGAGCGCTGTGGCCGAACTGGCGATATCACGCCTTTGTCACCGACCTCGATCTGCCTGCGGCCGAGGCCGACCAGTTCCACCGCGATCACGGACGGTCGAACTTGCCGTTCGCGATCTCAAAGAGGGTGCAGGCCTCGAGCACTGCCCATCGGGAAAGTTCTTCGCCAACGCCGCGTGGCTCGCATGTGCCGTGCTCGCCCACAACCTGACGCGCTGGAGCGCGCGGCTCGGTCAGCTCCACGCCGAAGACCAGCTCACCGTCACCCGCACCGTCCGCTCGAGGGTGTTCAACCTTCCCGGCCGGCTAGTGAACCGGAGTGGCCGGCTCGTATTGCGTCTTCCCAAACGATGGCCATGGGCGACGACCTTCATCGGTGCTCTCGACCGCATCCGCGCGTTGCCACTGCTCGCCTGAACGACCACCCAGCGGACCGGCGCGGCCGCAGACGAGACTCACGTGCCGACAACAGAGGCAGTTTCAAGCGAGACCTTGACCTTGCACGTCCAAGATGGATCGAGAGGCGGTCCTCGCACCGAGACCTGGTCATCCCTTGCTGAGCTGGTTGCCTCAGGCTCCTCCGACGTGGTCAATCGGTGGATCGAGGCTAAGAGAGCAAGCGCCTCTGAATGCCGCGGGAGGAGCGCCCCGGAACTTAACGTCCAGGGCCTCGATCCGCGCCACCTGCCTCTATGGATGGTCAGAGATCGAGCTTGCCCTTCGCGACGCAGATCGCCAGATGGGCCTCTAGGACTGCGTCCTGGGTAGTCCGCGATATGCCGGAGTCTGCCTCCGCTGCCGCCTTGGCGCTGTCGCCGGCCTGCTCGAGTTCGATTACGGCCATGCGTTCGTCGGATGACGCAACCGCCTTGTCGGCCTTCTTGGCGAACTCGTTGACCACCGCCACGAGTACGGGAGATGCTCCTTGGTCACTTTGTACCGCGTGGAGCGCTGCGTCGATCTTTACCTGAGCTGCTTGGAGTCGCTCTGCCATTGTCGTCACACGAGAAGGCTACGCCTCGCTGGCCCCAGGTGGCCCCGAATTCAGCCACAAGGTCCGAGCCGTGGCCCGGGAAGGGTCCCACTGCACGCTCACGGACAGATTGTCGGCACTACCGTGATGAACCGTGGAGCCGATGCCGGAGGATTGGTCCCGGGCAGTGGCCGTTGTGGCTCATCCTGACGACCTCGAATATGGAACAGCCAGCGCCGTGGCGCGGTGGACGGGACAGAGCAAGGAGATTGTCTACGTTCTCGTCACCAACGGGGAAGCTGGCATCGACGGCATGACGCCCGCGGAGGCAGGTCCCCTTCGTCAAGACGAGGAGCGTCGCAGTGCCGCCATAGTCGGGGTCGATCGGGTCGAGTTCCTCGGCCATGTCGACGGAATGGTCGAGGCCGGGCTGGCGTTGCGGCGCGACCTTGCAGAGGTGTTCCGGCGTCTGCGTCCCGACATTGTCGTCACGATGAACTTCGACCTCACGTGGGGTGAGAACGGGAATGTGAACCACGCCGACCACCGGGCTACTGGTCTCGCGGTGCTGGACGCATGTCGCGACGCCGCAAACCGGTGGTTGTTTTCGGAAGCCGGCGAGCCGTGGAGCGGTATCCGGCACGTGTACGTGGCCGGCGCGTCGGCACCAACTCACTTCGTTGACGTGTCGGCGACGCTCGATGCCGGGGTGGCCTCCCTCCGCGAGCAAAACGCTTACCTCGCTGGGCTCGGGAGGGAGATCAACCCCGACGACTTCCTGCGCAACCTCGCGGAGTTTGCCGGCATGACGGCAGGGTGTGAGTATGCCGTTACATTTCGACGATTTGTGGTGGGCTGAGAGGTCTATCTGGCGACAGCTGGCTGGTCGCCGTGTCGGGCCGACGGCATCCACTGGCACCGGGCTGCGCGAAGCTCCGGAAATCAAGGGCGGTAGTGTGGAAATGTGACCGGACCGGGCACCAGGTCAGGCAACATATGTGATCGGAGATTGCACGTTGGTTGACGTGGTCATGCCCCAGCTCGGTGAGACCGTCACAGAGGGCACCGTCATGAAGTGGTTCAAGGCCCTCGGCGAGAACGTGGAGCGTGACGAACCGCTCTTCGAGATCTCGACGGACAAGGTCGACTCCGAGGTTCCCTCGCCTGCCGCCGGGGTGCTGTCAGAGATCCTCGTGCCGGAGGGCGAGACGGTCGAGGTGGGAACCGTCCTCGCCGTCGTGGCGAGCGAAGCCGCTGGGGGTGTTGCGTCGCCTGCTCCAGAAGTTCCTGCCGCGCAAACAGAAGGCCCAATGCCTGCCGCCGGCGAAAGGGAGCCCGCGCGTGCGCCCACAACCGGCGAGAGAGAACCCGCGCGGTCGCCTGCCGCGAGCGCGCCGCCCGTTGCGACTCCTGTTCCCGAGGACGGCGCCCAAACGCCGGACGGCGGGGGGCAGCTGGCCGGCCGCATCTTTTCGCCCGTGGTGCGGCGCCTTCTCGGCGAGTACGGGCTCGATCCCTCGGAGGTTCCGGGCACGGGATCCGGCGGAAGGGTCACCCGTTCTGACGTCCTGAAGGTGAGCGACGCGAGGCGCGAGGCCGGGGGGCGGGCCTCTGTCGTAGTCACCCCAGCTCGGGCGGGCACCGCCGCGGGCTCAGGTGCCGAGGTGCAGCCCGCTGCGCGTGTGGGAACCGACGAGATCATCCCCTTTACGAACATCCGGCGACGCACATCCGAGCACATGGTGCGCTCCAAAGCGACGTCCGCTCACGCGCTGGTGGTGCTCGAGGCCGATTACGAGCAGGTGGAACGGATACGTAGGTCGCATGGTCCGCAGTTCAAGGCCGAGGAGGGCTTCTCGCTCACCTACCTTCCGTTTGTGGCGCGTGCCACAGTGGAGGCCCTCGGTGAGTGGCCAAACCTGAATTCGTCCGTCGGGGACGACGCGCTGATCGTGCACCATGAGCGCAACTTGGGAATCGCGGTCGATCTCGACCACCACGGTCTCATAGTCCCGGTCGTACAGCGGGCCGAAGAGCTCACGTTGCGGGGCATGGCGCGCAAGATCCGCAACCTGGCCGAGCGAGCCCGGAGCAAGAAGCTGAGTGCCGACGACATCTCGGGAGGTACTTTCTCGATCACGAACGCGGGACCCTTCGGGACGTTCCTGACCGCGCCCGTGATCAACCAGCCCCAGGTGGCGATCCTCTCCACCGACGCGGTGAAGCGCCGGCTGGTAGTGGTGGCACAGGAAGACGGCAGCGAAGCCATAGCGATCCACTCGATCGGGCTGCTGTGCTTGTCGTGGGATCACCGGGCGGTCGACGGTGCTTACGCGGCGGCGTTCGTGGCGCGCGTGGTCCAGCTTCTCGCCACCCACGACTGGAGCGCGGAGCTCTGAGAGGTAGGGCCAGAAGCATGGGAGGCAAAGTGCTCCGGGTTCGGTGGCTCGGCCGAGTCTCCTACGAAGACGCCCACGTCCTCCAGCACGCTCTTCATGCCCGCAGCTCGGACGATCATCTCCTACTACTCGAGCATCCCCATGTCTTCACCCTTGGTGTGCGCGGCGACGCCTCACATGTGCTGGTGGACCCGGCGATGGTCGGGGCCCAGATCGTGCGTGCCGACCGCGGTGGCGACGTCACTTACCACGGCCCCGGCCAGCTCGTTGCCTACCCGATCCTGGACGTGCCGATGGGCCCGGGCGCGGTCCCGGATCACGTCCACAGTGTCGAGCAGGTCGTGATCGACACGCTCGTAGAGTTCCAGCTCGTTGCTGGTCGCCTGCCGGGGTACCCGGGAGTGTGGCTGGGCGTCGAGGGAGCGGCTCCGCGAAAGATCTGTGCCGTCGGTGTGCGGGTGACCAGGGGCCGCTCGATGCACGGGCTCGCTTTGAACGTGGACCCCGACCTCGGTTGGTTCGATCGAATCGTGCCCTGTGGAATTTCCGACAAAGCGGTGACGTCCATGTCTGCCGAGGGTGTGCGGGTCTCGATGCGAGCGGTGGTGGACGCGCTCGTGAGACACGCGAAGGACCGATGGGCACATCCTGGCGCCGCGGAGCGCCAGGATGTGATCTCGTTCGTGGCCGCCAACGCGTCGCAGGAAGACCCCGTTGGCGCGAGCCCGGAGCGAGCAGGGGAGCCGGGTGGGAAGCTGCGGGTCCGGCTTCGTCGGGCTGGTGTGGATCCGTGCGAGGGTCTCGTCTTGTCCGCGCGCAAACCCCCGTGGCTTCGCGTGAACGCGCGCATGGGTGGCGAATTCCTCGGCCTGCAACGCACCGTGAAGGATCTGAGCCTGGTGACTGTGTGCGAGGAGGCGGGTTGTCCGAACATCTTCGAGTGCTGGGCCCAGGGCACGGCGACCTTCATGATCAACGGGGAACGCTGCACGCGTGCATGCGGGTTCTGCCTCGTTGATACCCGCCATCCACTGCCACTCGACCCACGCGAGCCACAGCGCGTCGCAGAGGCGGTGGAGCGTCTGGGCCTCGAGCACGCAGTGGTGACCGCGGTGACGCGTGACGACCTTGCCGACGGTGGGGCGGGGGCATTCGCCGCCACCGTCGAAGCGATCAGGGCACGCTGTCCGGGGACGGCGGTGGAGGTACTGGTACCTGACTGCAAGGGCGATCGCGAGGCGATCTCGGTCATGATCGCGTCGCGCCCGGACGTCTTCAACCATAACCTCGAGACCGTGGCGCGCCTGCAGCGCGCGATCCGGCCGTCGGCAAGCTACGCGCGCAGTCTTGCGGTGCTCGCGCTTGCGAAGGACGCCGGGCTCGTCACCAAGTCGGGCATGATCCTGGGCATGGGCGAGAGCGAGGAGGAGGCCATAGGGGCGCTCGCCGACATGCGAGCCGTGGGGGTGGACATCGTCACCCTCGGGCAGTACCTGAGGCCGAGCGCGGCCCACCTGCCGGTGGCACGGTTCTGGACGCCCGACGAATTCGACAGGCTTCGTGGGATCGGCGAGCGCATGGGTTTTGCCCATGTCCAATCCTCGCCGCTAACTCGCTCCAGTTACCACGCTCGCGAGGCGGCGTGTTCCTCGACCGACAGCGCTCACTTCGCGCGTTCCGCACACGCAGCGACTCTTCGCTGAGGCGCCTATGTGACGAAGTACTTGGCTTTCGGATGGTGGCAGACGATCGCGTCGGTGGTCTGCTCGGGGTGGAGCTGGAAGCCCTCGCTCACCGTCACCCCGATGCGCTCTCCGCCGAGGAGCGACACCACCTTGGCGTTGTCCTCGAGGTCCGGGCAGGCCGGGTACCCCCACGAGTAGCGACCGCCGCGGTATTGCTGGTGGAACAGCCCGGCCAACGTGGGCCCGTCGTCGTCGGCGAAGCCCCACTCCTCGCGTACGCGCCTGTGCCAGAGCTCTGCGAGCGCCTCGGCCATCTCGACTCCGAGCCCGTGGAGATGGAGGTAGTCGGTGTAGCTGTTCTCGGCGAACAGCCGGGCAGTCTCCTCGGAGACTTTGGGTCCCATCGTGACGACACAGAAGGCCGCGAAGTCGAGCTCACCTTTCTCGACCGGCCGGAAGAAGTCGGCGATGCACAGCCAGGGCTCCGTGGCTTGTCGGGGGAAGCTGAAACGCATGAGCTCCTGCGAGCGCGTCTCGTCCTGCCACAACACGAGATCGTCGCCATCGGAGTTGGCGGCAAAGTAGCCCCACGCCACCTGGGGAACGAGCAGGTCCTTGGCCTTCGCCTTGTCGAGCTCGTCGCGCAGCACCGCGCGGACGCGTTCTTTGAAGTCGGAGTCGGTCTCGGCTGCAGTCTTGTCGGGTCTGTAGCCCCACTGGTTGCGGAAAAGGGCGGTCAGGTTCAGGTACGAGACGATGTCGTCGAGTGGTATGCCCTTCGCGACTCGGGTGCCTAGGAACGGTGGGACGAACACGGGGTTGTCGGTCTCCACGTCGGGCGAGCGTGACGGGCGCGCGGCACCCGACGCAGCTTCTGCGGCCGCGAGCTGGCTCCTGCGTGGCGACAGCTTGCGCCCGCCGATCTCGCGTCCGAAAGAAGGGTCGTCTTCACCGGTCAGTTTGAGCTCGATCAGCCGGTCCATCGTCCGCAGCCCTTCGAAGGCATCCTTGCCGTAGAACAGGCGCCCCTCGTAGACTTGGCGCAGGTCGCGCTCGACGTAGGTGCGCGTCAGTGCCGCCCCGCCGAGCAGCACCGGCACCTTGGAAAGACCGCGGGCCTTCATCTCCTCGAGGTTCTCGCGCATGATCAGGGTGGACTTCACGAGCAAGCCGCTCATGCCGATGGCGTCGGCGGCGCGATCAGCGGCCGCCTGGATCATCTCCCCGATGCCCACCTTGATACCCAGGTTCACGACCTCGTAGCCGTTGTTCGTGAGGATGATGTCGACCAGGTTCTTTCCTATGTCGTGCACGTCCCCCTTCACGGTGGCAAGCACGATCGTGCCCCTGCTGCCCCGGTCGGCCTTTTCCATCTTCGGCTCGAGATATGACACGGCGGACTTCATCGTCTCGGCCGACTGGAGCACGAATGGAAGCTGCATATCGCCGGAGGCGAATAGCGCACCCACGGTCTTCATGCCGGCCAGCAAGATGTCGTTCACGATCTCGAGCGGCCCGTGCCCGTTCGCAAGGGCCTCTTCGAGGTCGACCTCGAGCCCGTCGCGGTCCCCGTCGACGATGTGGTGCTCGAGTCGTCGCTCGATACTCCAACCCGAGCGGTCCTCACGGGTGGGAGTTCCGGTGGAGATCCCCTCGAACATCGAGAGCAGCTCCGAGAGCGGGTCGTATCCTTCGCGGCGGCGATCGTAGATGAGGTCGAGACACACCTCCCGGGCCTTCTCGTCGATCTTCGACAACGGGAGGATCCGTGCAGGGTTGACGATAGCCGCGTCGAGCCCCGCTTCCACGCATTCGTGCAGGAACATCGAATTGAGCACTTGACGCGCAGCTGGGCTCAGACCGAACGAAACGTTGGAGAGCCCCACGATGGTGAACGCCCCGGGGAGCTCGGCCTTGATGCGTTTGATCCCCTCGATGGTCGCGATCCCGTCGCGCCGGCTCTCCTCTATACCGGTCGACAGTGGGAGGACGAGTGGGTCGAAGATGAGGTCCGTAGGCTCGAGCCCGTAGCGTTCGATCGCGACCTGCGCGATAGCCAGTGCGGCGCGCAGCTTCCACTGCGCAGTGCGAGCCTGTCCTTTGGTGTCTATGCAGGTGCACACGACGGCAGACCCGTACTCGCGCGCCAAGGTCAAGAACCTGTCAAGGCGTGTGCCGGGCCCGTCGCCCTCCTCGAGGTTCACGGAGTTGAGGACCGTTCGGCCCCCGAGCCACCTGAGCGCGGTCTCGGCCACGGGAGCTTCGGTCGAGTCGACCATGAGCGGCACACTCGCCTGGGTGGCGAGGCGGCTGGCGACCTCGGCCATGTCGGCGATCCCGTCCGCACCCGTGAAGTCGACGCACACGTCGAGGATGTGGGCACCTTCGCGCACCTGGTCGCGTGCCATCACCACCGTGGTGTCCCAGTCGCCGCCCAGCATCGCTTCGCGGAATCGTTTGGAGCCGTTGGCGTTCGTTCGTTCCCCGACCACGAGGAACGACGTGTCCTGGTGGAAAGGGACCGAGCTGTAGATCGACGCAGCACCCGGCTCGCTCACGGGTGACCGCGGTGCAGGTACCAGGTCGCGGCAACGCTCGACGACAGCACGCATGTGCTCGGGCGTCGTGCCGCAGCAACCGCCGACGACGGTGACTCCCAGATCGGTCACGAAGTGCTCCATGTGATTCGCCAGCTGTTGCGGCGTGAGGTCGTAGTGCATCGCCCCGTCCACCACGGTGGGCAGCCCGGCGTTGGGCTGAGCCGAGATGGGCACCCTGGCACGCTGTGAGAGGTAGCGCACCGCTTCCCCCATCTCTACTGGTCCCGTCGCGCAGTTGAGACCGATTACATCGGGCCGCATCGCTTCGAGTGCCGTGAGCGCTGCGCCGATCTCGGTACCCGGAAGCATCCGGCCCGTGAGCTCGATCGTGACCTGCACTTGCAGCGGAACGCGCCGACCGGTGCTCACCATGGCCCGCTTGCAAGCATTGATCGCGGCCTTCCCCTGGAGTAGGTCGAAGACCGTCTCGATCACCAGGAGGTCGACGCCGCCTCTGAGCAGAGCGGCGGCCTGCTCTTCGTAGGCGTCACGCAGCTCCATGTAGGAGATCTGTCCCAGGGTGGGAAAGCGAGTGCCTGGGCCGAGGTTGCCGGCGACCCAGCGAGGATGCAGGTCGGTCCATACGGCGTCCACCGCCTCCCTGGCGATGCGCGCCGCGGCGACGTTGATCTCGGCCACCTTATCTTCGAGTCCGTACTCGCCGAGCATGATCCGAAACGCACCGAAGGCATCGGTCTCGACCACGTCGACTCCCGCAGAGAGGAACGACGAGTGCACATCGGCCACGACGTCCGGGCGTGACAAGACGAGGACTTCGTTGCAACCCTCGAGTGCAGGCCCTCCGAAGTCTTGTGCGCTGAGTCCCGCAAGTTGCAGGTTGGTGCCCATCGCGCCGTCGAACGTCACCACTCGGCTCGCGGCCGCGTCGAGGTAGGCGGCGCCGCGCTCATCGAGCGGGAGGGCATCGTGGGCCAGCACCGCGGTGAGCTCGGGGGCGTCATCGGACACGACCCCCCAAGTCTACGGCCCATGAGAACCTCAGCGAATGAAGCAGACGGGGGCGACCGGTAGCATGCTCGAACGGTGGTGCGGATCTACACGCGTAAGGGTGACGACGGCACTACGCGTCTGCTCTTCGGGGGCCGCGTCCGTAAGGACGCGCCGGTAATCGAGGCCAACGGCGCTGTCGACGAGTCGCAGGCGGCGCTCGGACTGGCCCGGGCAGAGGCAGAGCCTGGGACGGAGCTCAATGAGTTGATCGTCGGTCTCGAACGCGACCTGTGGGTCCTCATGGCCGAGGTGGCGACCGCCCCTCAGAGGCGGGAGAAGCTCCGACCTGGTCAGTCGCTTGTCACGCTCGAGATGATCGTTGCTCTTGAGGAGCGCATCGACGGGCTGAGCGAGCGCTTCGACATGCCCGCAGGGTTCGTGGTACCCGGTCAGAACCGTGTTTCGGCCGCCCTCGACATGGCGCGAACTGTCGTTCGGCGTGCCGAGCGGCTTCTCACCCGGGCACCCCCGGCAGAGGACTCACTGGCCGTGCCCTATCTGAACCGGTTGTCTGACCTGCTCTGGACGATGGCCCGTTGGCAGGAGGGCGAGCACCTCACGGCTCGACCTGGTAGGCGATCGGGCTGAGCGGCGGTCACGTTCTCAGCACACTTCTGCCGACCGAACAGGGGGGCGCGGCACCCGAGAGCCGGGCAAGGACCGACCAGTCTGGGTCGTGCCCGAAGATCGTGATGCGCGAGCCGGGTAGGAGATGCGCGACTCGCGCTCGGAGAAGTCCATCCACCGGGCGTCCGCGAGCCGTGCCAGAGCGGCCATGCGATCGCGCTCGCGAGTTCCGAGACGCCAGCCTGGGCGACCTACCACGAGAACCAAATCCCATGCTGCGAGGTCGACCCATTCGACGTCGTTCTCGTGGCTGGCCGAAGTGGGGTCACCTCGCCGCCCCTCTTCCACGAACGCTGTGATCCAGGGCGCGGCCGGAGTGAGTCCCTCCGCCGCGATCAGCATGCCCGATTCGACGTCTATGACCGCAGCCCACAGGGCGTCGAGCTCGTGGCGTGCCCGACAGGTGAGCGCCCTCACCACGTCTTGGGGAGTGCGCTCTGCGACGATCAGCGCCGCAGTGTCATAGGCGTCGAGCCGCCGATCGCGAAAGCTCCCGGTGATCGGATGCGCTTCTTCTACGAGGACGCCGTCGACTTCGGCGATCTCGCTCAACAGTAGGGGGAGGATGTCGTCGTCGGCGAGCTCTACCAGGAACTCGTCGACGGCACGACCCGCGTCACGTTCGACGATCTCGATCGCGACCACGTCACCGCGCACCGAGCCGATCCGACTGGCGACCGCACCGAGGGCTCCCGGTCGGTCCGGCAAGGCGACGCGGAGGACGAAAGTCGTCACGTCCCCAGGCTACGGCGGGCAGATGAACTGTGTGTTTCGTACCTGCGACCACGGCGTTACGTGGTCGATCGGGCCTACTCAGGCCTGCTTGCGGACTCACGCAGTGCACGGGCCACTCTGTCGCCTCATGGGCGAGCGCCGGGTGCGTGCCCACCGAAGGAGTTGAGCCTCGGCGTCCTGGCTGTCCACTCCGATGTCGAGCAGCCCGAGCGCGAGCTTGCGCGAGCGTCTTCGCATGCCCTCGAGAGACGGCGCTTCGTGCTGGACCTCGGACCAGCTCTCGTGAAGGTGCTGGAGAGAGCTGGGAAGGCGTAGCAGGTGCCTACGTGGCAGGGGAGGGACCTTGCGTCTCACGGCCAAGACGTCGGTCCCTTCGAGGCGGGCCAGCTCGAAGGTCGTGCAGCGGGCGATCGCGCGCTGGAAGGGCGAGTGGCGCCCGCTTCGACCACCAAGGCCGAGCGCTCGGGCCGTGTCGTAGAGGGGCAGGTCGAAGCCATCGGGCTGCGCGTCCAGGCCTGCTACGAGACGTCGCATCAGCCAGGTGCTCGTAGGAACGAATATCGCAAATCAACCTATACTCCTAACATGCCTCGAGCTGTCATCTACGCACGGATCTCGATGGATAGAGAGGGGACGAAGGTTTCCCCAGAAATCCAGGAAGCCGAGTGCCGTGGCCTCTGCGAGCGGCGGGGCTGGGAGGTGGTTGCCGTCTACTGCGACAGGGATCGGAGTGCCTTCAAGCTCAGGGTAAAACGGCCCCAGTTCGACCGCGCACGCCGTTCCTTCGATAAGTGCTCAGAAGACGGCGTCGAGCCCGTACGGGACAACAACCCGATACGGTCGTCCTGCCCAAACAAGGCGTCACTCCCAAGAGGGGACACCTGAGTTTACAGCAACGCCCCATTATCCCTTCGGCCCCTCCGTGTTATTCATCGAGAGGAAGCGGACGAAGTTAAAGGACTGGGTGTTCTCGGGTGCCGTACCACAGGACAACCTTGTGCCCTTCGATGTGTGCGTCAGGCGGGGGCACAGTGTTGTGCCCTGCCCAAGGTTTAGCCGTGACTCACGCGACGTGGCCTATGCGCAGTGGCCATCAAGCATCGGACCCGTTTCATCGGAGAAGGACCTGCCGTTTCTGCGGACGACTCGGAGGTGACGCGAAGCGGGGGATCCAAAAACGAGCCTGGCGGCTGCATTCGACCCTTGGAGTCCTGCCACCAACCGGTGGGGCTCTGCACGTATCTCGTCACCGGGCTCCGATCTTCTTGCGAATCCGCCGTTGAGCCCTGGTGTCCACGAGTAGTTCCAGCACCTCACCAATCGTCCGCTCTCGACCGACGGCTTCTGGCAGGGGCAGATGGGCCTCGATGCGGTAGCGGTTGCGACGACCGTCCTTGTCCTTCACGACATAGCCAGCCGCGGTCAGGTCGGTGACAATGCCAAAGGCGCTGCGTTCGGTGATGCCGAGCGTCGTGGCGATGTCCCGTAGGCGCACCCCCGGGTCATGCGCGATGCAGACGAGGGCTCGGGCATGGTTGGTGAGAAAGCTCTACTCGGTCATAGGGCAAGGTTAGCCCAATCTTTCTAGAAGGCGCTTGCTAGTCTTTTGGAACTAGGGTACGATAGCCACAGACATCGAGCCTCGACTGTACCGACCGGACATGGCCGTCAGCCAGGGCAATGAGACGGAGGTAGAAGAAATGGGTCGGACGGGAATGGTCTTCAGCGTTATCGCGATTGCGGCGGGTGCCGTTATGTACTGGGCGGTGACCAGTCAAGGTCACGGGTTTCGGCTTTCCACGGTGGGGGTCATCCTGATGGTTGTCGGAGGAGTCGGCCTGGTCGCCTCGGCGATCATCTTCGGCGTGTCCCGTCGTCCGGTAGTCAGCCGCGATCACACCTTCGACCGTGAAACGACTGACGCCCAGGGTCGTTCAACGGCGGTACACGAATACGTGCATTAACCGGTTTCGGTCACGACCAGAAATCTATTCTTGAAAGAGGTGTGTTTTTGATGCCCGTTAAATCACTACAGTCCTGACGCGTCTCTTCGTTGCTTGTAGAACGGAGAGTGTCGGGTGTCGCAATGATCACCGTTATGGCTGTAGCCTTCCTTTGTGGCTTAATCGGTTTTGCTCTCCATACGTTGTCGGTTGTTGCCATCGTCGTACTAGCCATGGGGCATAGCTACGCCGTCGCTAACGCCCGTCAGGATCGCAGATAGATCATCGACCGGCATCGGGAGGACGCTGCCTCGTACAGAGAACACCAGTAGCGACCAGCAACTGGGTCGATTTCGTAAGTGCGCAAGTCGCTGCGCACCATCCCGGAGCCGGTTGTGCGTTAGCACCTGGCGTCGGTGGTGACGGCCTAAACCGCCCGATAACGCTCGGGCTACGACGCCACCAGCCCCGCCAACCCATAGGTCGGGTGTTTGTCGAGGTTTGCAGCCCGCGGTTGGCTGGTCAGTACCCCAAAGGCTCCACTACCGTCTCCCCGACGACCGGGAGGGACCAATGATCAAACCGGTAATCGACAAGTGGCATGCCTACTTGCGGGGCCAGCTACCGGGTGGGCTCGACGAACTGCTCGACGACAACGTCGTCTTCTACTCACCGATCATATTCACGCCTCAGGAGGGCAAGGCGATCACCACCCTTTACCTACAGGCGGCAGTCGCGACCCTTCCAGGCGACCAAGCGGCATCGACCTCAGCGGGCAGTGAAACTCCGACCGGAAGTTTCCATTACACGAAAGAGGTGCTGGGCGAAGACACCGCTGTTCTTGAGTTCGAGACCACGATGGAGGGCAAGTACGTCAACGGTGTCGACATCATCCGCTGTAATGAGGAGGGACGCATCGTCGAGTTCCGTGTGATGATTCGACCCTTGCAGGCGGTGAACCTCGTGCATCAGCAGATGGCGGCAACGCTTGAACGGATGAAACCAGCCGACTGACAGCTACGGATTGTTCACACTCGACCTGCGCGCAAATGCCGGATCCGGTTGTGCGCTACTACCTGGCGTCGGTGGTGATGGCCGAAGCCGCCCGGTAACGCTCCGGCTACGACGCCACCAATCCTTCAAGGGCGTAGGTCGGGTGCTTATCCAAGTAGTGCCGCGCTCGGTCGTACCTCCGCGTCGTCCTCGGGTCGGCGTGCCCTGCCGCGTCCTACACATCCCCGAGGCTTGCCCCGGCATGGAGAGACAGGGTCAGGCCGATGGACCCGGCACCGCCCCCTCCCTCTTAGGACCAGATCTCACTTTGGAGGGCTACGGGAGGGCGATTCTCGCCCTGGCCCGACACGCCACGATGGCCGTGGGCGAAAGCCGGTGAGGCCACCCACGCCTCGAAGGCATCCCTGTCGCGCCACCGGGTCACGACGAGCCAGGTATGCCGGTCGTCGGTGGGGCGCAGTAGCTCGAACCCCTCGAAGCCGTTGGCTTGATCGACAGCACCGGCTCGCTCGGCAAACCTGCGGGCAAGCTCCTCGCCGCCGTTCTCAGGCACGGTGAGGGCGTTGATGCGGATGACGCTCATGACCCCTACCATCGCTCGCTTTGGATGACCAAGAGACCCGGCAAGAGGACGGATAAGACGAACGAACGTCTCCCCGCACTTGCTCTCCCTCTTGGGACTGTCAGTTCACTTGCAGCAGCCGACATCAGGCAGACGCCCGAGCTGATTAAGCGCGTCGTGAACCTCCACATAGGCGTCGGCTGCGGGATTGCATTGGCAGGGCATCTTCCCCAGCTGAGCAGCAGCGGTCCCAAGGCGAGCAGGGCCACTCCTCTCATGTAGGGTCGCACGGCGGAGACAGATAGTCCCCGTGATACAAGGGGGGTCCCAGATGAGTGCCACGTTGATCGTTCGACACACTGTTGCCGACTACGCCGCATGGCGGAAGGTCTACGACGAAGTCGAGCCGCTTCGCATGCAGCACGGCTGCACAGCTCAGCGAGTGATGCACGCGCAAGGCAACACGAAGGACGTGCTCGCAACCCACGACTTCCCAACCGTCGCCCAGGCCGAGGCTTTCACAGGTGACCCAGTGTTGAAGGCAGCCATGGAGCGCGGCGGCGTCACCAGCCCTCCTCGGATCGATATCTTCGAGAACGTCTGATCAACTGCAGTGTGAGCACGGGGCCAAGGAAGCCGTCGTTTGCGGGCGGGTTGCCCTCGGGCCGGGGCGCACTCATACTTGATCCTCAACGGCTTAGATAGCGACGGTGAGACGTGGATCTTCCTGATGGCCTCGTAACTCTGTTGCGCAAGTCGAGCCCGTGTTTCGTCACCACCCTGATGCCCGACGGTTCACCGCAGATGACCCAAACCTGGGTCGACACCGACGGCGAGCACGTCATCATCAATACTGTCCAGGGTAACCAGAAGGTGAGGAACGTCGAGCGCGACCCGCGCGTGGCCGTAGGCGTTTCCGATCCGTCCAACCCCTCTCGCTATTACGCGGTTCGCGGGCGTGTCGTGAGTGTCACCACCGAAGGGGGTGCGAAACACATCGAGGCCCTCGCCCAGCGTTACCTAGGTGGCCCGTATCCATGGTATGGAGGCCGTGACCAAGTTCGTGTCCTCCTGACAATCAACGTGGACAAGATTCACGAGATGGGGTAGGTGAGGCAGCCCCGAGTTTGCCGATCTCTGTTCGACGCCTTAAGGAGAGGGTGACGCCCGATCAGGGGTGCCTCACCTCCTCCCTGACCGTCAGGGTCAGCGGAAACCACTGACCAAGCAATCTCCCCGACCGCTCCACATGCCGGGTACACGCTGGTCGTCGGCTGATCACTCGCGAGTGGAACTGCGCGCTATCGCTCGCAGCAGTATGACCGGGTTGCCGGATCGGGGGCGGGGCCGGAAGTGCTCCCGACTGGCCGCACCCATCCGGTAAACGGTCGTGCATGCCAGCCAAGTCGATACAGGGTCAGGTGATCGTCGCCGCGTAGTTGGGAACGTGGCGGTATCGGTCGCGGGGCGGTCGCTGGTAGTTGCCTACCGGGGACCGCGAAGGCAGCTTGATCTTCGCCAGCTTACGGTCCTGGTACGGGATCACCGACAGGAGATGGGCGATGCAGTTGAGCCGTGCCCGCTTCTTGTCATCGGCCTCGACCTCGTACCAGGGCGAGTCCGGCAGGTCGCAGTGGGCAAACATCTCATCCTTGGCTTTGGAGTACTCGACCCAGCGGTTGCGGCCCTCGATGTCCATCTCGCTCAGTTTCCACCGCTTGAGGGGCGCGTTGAGGCGCTCCTTGAATCTCCGCTCCTGCTCCTCGTCGCTCACCGAGAACCAGTACTTGACCAATACGATGCCGTCGTCGAGGAGCATCCGTTCGAATGCCGGGCACTGACGGAGGAAGCGGTGGTACTCCTCGTCGGTGCAGAGCCCCATCACTCGCTCAACCCCGCTCCGGTTGTACCAACTGCGGTCGAACAGGACGATCTCCCCCCCGGCTGGAAGGTGGGCGATGTAACGCTGGAAGTACCACTCGGTCTTCTCCCGGTCGCTGGGAGCGGGGAGAGCGGCGATCCGGCACCAGCGGGGGTTGAGGTACTCGGTGATGCGCTTGATCACGCCCCCCTTCCCCGCGGCATCGCGACCCTCTACGACGATGACTATCCGCTTGCTCTCGTCGCGGACCCACTGCTGCATCTTCACCAACTCCTCCTGAAGCCGGAGGAGGGCCTTGTCGTAGGCGCTGTTTTCGGCCATATGTCCATCTTTCAGCTGAGGTATCGAATAAGGCTAGTGATAACACCTGGTTAGAGCATCGTCGCTCGTCGGCTCGGGCAATCAGCTCTCGTCTGTTGGCGTGAGTGACACGTGTAACGGACCCCAGCGTCTTACGAAATCAAGGGACGACGATCTCCAGGCGCTCCGAAGTAGGCCAGCTTCAGATGATCCTGGATCGACTGTTCATTCACGGCAGTGGCGGGAAAGGCGTGCGTAATGCTGTCCTTGTCGCGCACTATCAGCTCGAACGGCTCTGGAGCGCTCTTCGCGTAGTCGGACATCGCGATCAAGCTCACCAGACGCCCAAATCCATCCTTCGGTATCTCTGTGAGCAGTAGGAAGACCCCAGGCGTGATCCCAAACTGCACGTCGGGTTCATCTACTGCGTCCGGTACGTCAATCACGTCCTCGACGAGGTCGGTCTCCTCTTCAAGCCTTTGCGCCACGTCGTCGGGCACCCTGATGATTGGTCCCATATCTACGCCTCCATGTCCACCAGTAGATAAGCATGCCCTGATCCACCCCAGTCCCCCGACTGCGGTGGCTGTTGACCCAATATGAAGAGGTGGCTAGGAGGCGCAACCCTACGGATATATCCAAGGCGGCGGAGCGCCTGCGGAAGGCCGCTGCGCTCACGGTGGGGCTGCCGGATGACTCGCTCGCAGATGCCAAGCTCCGGGACCGCCTAGAGCTGGCTGCCGAGGTGCTCGACGCCGCCGCCAGGACAGAGGAAGAGCCCTAGCCCGTACATAGTTGCGTGCAACTCACGACGATGGAGGCATGGGATGTGTCGGCGTGTCGCCAGAGGACTTGAAGGCGATGGAGTCAACGGAGAGTCGGGAGGAGTTACGAGTCACCGTTGAGCGCTTAACCGCCGACGCCTCTCATCTGGATCAAGGTTCCCGCAGTTGGCACAGAACACTCCCCAGCCCATGAACGAGTCACGTTCGTTGGATCAAACTCCGGGCACTTACAGTGTTGGATCACCACCCTTTGACCCACTTCGGTCACACTTTCATGCCCGCGGCGTGGGCTG
>PLIG01000106.1 GCA_003139255.1 Acidimicrobiaceae bacterium
GCGGTGGTGGGTAGCCCGGGTGCGGTGGTGGGTAACCAGGGTGCGGTGGTGGGTAACCAGGACCTGGCGGTGGCTGTGGAGGGTACGCAGACGGTGGCGCTGTGTCGCGAGCCGGAACAGCCGGTCGTCCAGGCTCGAGACCGGCTGCCGGCTGTTCTGCTGCTTCGTCAGGGGTGGCGGTTTCAGAGGGTTCGTCGGGGCGCGCCCTTGGCGGTTCGTGCTCGTCGTCTGGGGTGTAAGGGTCTTCCTCGGGCACCCGGTCAGATTAGGTCGGGCACCCGGTCAGATTAGGTCAGTCATGGGCCGTGCCCTACCGTGGTGGCATGGGTCTGACGGTGCAGGCCGAGGTGTCGCGAAGCGACCCACTCGGAACCCCGACCAGGGACCGGCGGTGGGCCACTCTTGCCGTGCTGTGCGTGAGCCTCCTCGTCGTCAGCCTGGACAACACGATCCTCAATGTGGCGCTGCCGGCGATCGTCCGCGACCTGGATGCTTCTTCCACCCAGCTGCAATGGATCGTCGACGCCTATGCCATCGTCTTGGCGGGGCTCTTGCTGTCGCTGGGCAGCCTCGGCGACCGCATCGGCCGCAAGCGAGTCTTCGTCATGGGTCTGGCTCTCTTCGCCATGGGATCTGCCGCATCGGCGTTCAGCGGCTCACCGGATACGTTGATCGCGTCGCGCGCGTTCATGGGCATAGGCGGGGCAGCGATCATGCCTTCCACTCTGTCGATCCTCACCAACGTCTTCGACAGCGAGCGGAAGAGGGCGCGCGCCATTGGCATCTGGTCGGGGACCACCGGGATCGGGGTGTCGCTGGGGCCGATAGTTGGAGGATGGCTGTTGGCCCACTTCTGGTGGGGATCGGTGTTCCTGGTGAACGTTCCCATCGCAGTTTTGGGCCTCGTGGCTTCGCTTTGGCTCGTCCCGGACTCGAAGAACCCACGGAGCCGGCGCCCGGACCCGATGGGCGTGGTGTTCTCGGTGCTCGGCATGTGGCTGCTCCTTTGGGGGATCATCGAGGCGCCGAACCGCACGTGGTCGTCACCGCTCATCTTGGGAGCGCTAGTCGGCGGCATTGTCATGCTCGCGTCCTTCATTGCCTGGGAGCTGCACTCGAGCCATCCGATGCTCGATCTCTCGTTCTTCTCCTCGCGTCGGTTCAGCGCCGCCATCGGATCGATGTCGCTCGTGATGTTCTCGTTGTTCGGGGGACTCTTCCTCCTGACCCAGTACCTGCAGTTCTCCCTCGGCTACAGCGCCTTCCAGGCGGGTCTGCGCGTGGCACCCACAGCTCTCACGATCCTTGTGGTGGCCCCCGTATCGAGCTTGCTGGTGCGCTGGCTCGGCACGAAGGTGGTGGTGGTCGTAGGGATGAGCGCGATCGCGGTCGGCTTCGGCATGCTGTCACGCATCACCGTCCACGGGATTTACACTGACGCGCTGGCGGCGCTGTTCCTCCTGGGGTTTGGCACGGGCCTGGCATTGGCTCCGTTGATCGAGTCGGTGATGGGGTCGTTGCCCCTCGAGCGCACAGGGGTGGGATCGGCCACCAACAGCTCTACGCTCCAGCTCGGCGGTGCGTTGGGCGTCGGGGTGCTCGGCAGCTTGCTGGCCACCCGCTACCACGGCGTGTTGCACCCCGTCCTCGTGCATCAGGTGATCCCTCGGTCGGCGCTGTCGCTGATCAACGGCTCGCTCGGCGGGGCGCTGGCGGTGGCCGCTCACGTAGGGGGTGTGCGCGGAGCGGCCTTGGCTGCGCTCGCCCGCCGTGCCTTCGTGAGCGGTGCGAACTTGGCGGTGACCGCCGGGGCGGTGGTCGCCGCCACCGGTGGGCTCATAGCGCTCGTGGTGCTGCCCAGCCGTCCGCCGGCCCAGGTGCCGGATCCCGCCGGATCGCCAGGCCAGCCATCGGGGTCGGACGAGCCTGCGAGATCCGAGGGTCTGCCGTCGATTAACCCAGATGCATCGAAGTCACCTGGGTCGTAGCGAAAGTCACCCTCATAGCTGGGGATCATCCACGCTGGGCAGTGATCCGGAACACCGGGTGCTCCGGGGAGATGCGGTGCAACTCCGCCTCAGGCGAATCCCACCCCACCCCACCGAAGAAGATGCCCGTCTCGGTTTTCCATCGCTTCAGGTACTCGCGAAGGATTTCGGGCTTTTCGGCCTCGGAGAGCTCCAGCGCCGCGAACGGCTCGGTCCTTCTACCGAGCGATAGCTCACCTGCTTTCGCGACGCGCAGATTGCGCACCCACTGCGTCTCCCCTCGGGGTGCAACGAGGTAACGCTCGTCGCCGAGCGTAAGGAGGTTCACGGGCGTGCTGCGCCACTTGCCGGTCTTGCGTCCTCGCACCTTCAGCACTCGTGACCCTCTGAGGCTCAGCCCCAGCCTCGTAGCGCCGGCGATGATCTTGTTGGCGACGTGGACGGTGAACCAGCCAGGCCTCTCGTAGTGGGGCATCGGCCAATTGTGTCTTTTTTTGGAGGCTCCACGCCACGCTCAACGTGGCGTGGGAACCAAGTCTGTACGGTGTCGTGGATGCGACTCGTGTCGTTCACGTCGGGCACCGACGGCACCGTCGGCATGGAGACGGTGCGCACCGGCGTGTTGGTGGGTGAGGAGATCGTCGACCTCACGGACCCAGTCGTGGGCCTGCCTGGGGACATGTGCGATCTGCTCGGCGCCGGCGACGAGGCTCTCGAGCGAGCCGAGGTGTCCACGAGCACGAACGCGCGCCGCGTGACGTTGGAGTCCGCCCGCCTGCTCGCCCCTGTGCCTCACCCGGCGAAGGTGTTGGCCATCGGATTGAATTACCGGGCCCACGTGGCAGAGATGGGCCTTGACGTGCCAGAGCACCAGGTGTGGTTCAACAAACAACGGACCTGTGTGATCGGACCCGGGCAGGGCATCGCGCTTCCGCGCGCGTCCGGCTTCCTCGACTACGAGGGCGAGCTCGCGTTCGTCATCGGCCGACGCTGCAGGCATGTGGACAGAGCTGACGCTGCGGGGGTGGTAGCGGGATGGACGATCATGAACGATGTGAGCGTGCGTGACTGGCAGTGGCGAACGCCCACGTGGACGATGGGGAAGTCCTTCGACACCCACGGCCCCCTCGGGCCCTGGCTCGTCACCTCCGAGGAACTCGGCGACCCTCACGGGTTCCGGGTGCGAACGTGGGTGGGGGAGGAGCTGCGCCAAGACGGATCGACCAGCGACATGATCTTCTCGTGCTGGGACATGGTGGAGCACCTGTCCAGCGCGTTCACGCTCGAGCCTGGCGACGTTATCTCCACCGGCACGCCGGCCGGCGTGGGTGCGAGCTTCGACCCCCCCAGGTGGTTGCGAGTCGGGGACGTGGTGCGGATCGAGATCGAGGGCATAGGCATCCTCGAGAACCCCGTCGTAGCCGAATCTGTGGCGGGATGAGCAGCTCCGGGGACGCCACGAGCGCGCGGAGCGAGGGGCTACGGGTGACGCGCAACCTGGCGATCCCTCTCGACGAGCTCCGATGGCGCTTCACCACCAGTGGCGGTCCCGGAGGGCAGCATGCGAACCGCTCGAGCACGCGCGTCGAGGTCCGGTTCGAAGTCGAAAGCTCGGCTTCGCTTGGTCCACGCCAGCGCGCACGCCTGCTCGAACGCCTCGGCCCGACCGTGAGGGTCGTATCGGGTGAGGAACGCTCCCAGGCGCGAAACCGCGAGATCGCTCTACGCCGTCTAGCCGATCGCCTGGCCGGCGCGTTGCGCGTTCAACGTCCCCGGGTGCCCACCGCTCCGTCAGCCGTAGCGAGGGCGCGGCGTCTCGAGGAGAAGCGGCACCGTTCTGTTCGCAAGCGCGAGCGAGCCGCTTACCGAGACGGCTGTGACTGAACCAGCGGGTGCGGCTGAACCCTCCCACTAGGTTCGCTGAGCTTCGGGACCTTCGGCCCTTCCACCGCGCGCGAGCGAGACGGCATGCTGAGCGCGGGATCTGAGCGGTGAGAACCGATCGGACCCTCGGGGTGCGTCCGGAGTGCCGCCCACCTGGGACGTACTTCCAGGCTGCCTCCGGCGGGGTCACGGCCCTCGGGCCGTTTTCTGCGGAACCCGCCGGAGGCGGCCAACCTCGCGCACTATGGGGCCGGCTGAGATCTCGCGGCAAATACCATTCGAAGGACCCGCCAATGTGCGCTTTCGCAGGACCGAGCGCGTGCCGGTGCAGAATCTATTCGTGCACATCCCCGCCAAGGTCGATTACGGAATGTGCGCCCTGCTGGCACTGGCGGAGCGAGGCGAGCCAGCCACGGCGCAGGTGCTCGCGCAGTCCCAAGGCTTACCCCCGAACATCGGGGCCGCAGAGCACCTCCAAGACGTGTGGGTGGCGGTGCGGGCCGGGCTTCGCCGGGTCCTCGACACCGTGACCCTCGAGGACGTGATACGGGGGAAGCTGCCGCGGTCGGTGGCCAAGTTGATCGAGGACCCCGACGCCTGGGCCCCGCGCCGCTGAGAACGAGCTGCGGAGAGGCGGGCGAAGGACCTGTGTGAGTGCGACAAGAGCCGTCAGGCGCAGGCACCTTCACCGACTGGTCACGCACAGGCGAGGCCGACCGTCGACTGCTCAAACTCCGTGCGCCTGGGCTCCCGCAGAGGGGTCCTGGCTCAAAGGGGCCTCGCTCCACACCTCATCGAGGAAGTCGGCTATGTGGCCGGTGAGACGCTTCGGAGTGGCTCGCAACTCGAGCACCGAGCGCGCCTGGAGCAGACGAGCGTGGGGCAGCTGTCGGGCCAGGTATTTGGCATCGGTGAAGGGATGGATGATGTCCACCCTGTGACCGATCACGAGGGCCGGCGCCCCGATGGCGTGGCGTTCGTCGTAGGTCGGGGCGATGGGCCCCACGAGCATCCCGTGGAGCACCGCGACACCCTCCTCGGGCTCCGAGCTGGCGGCGCCTACGAAGCTGTCGAGAGTCCCGATCCGCGTGCGCGGGATCCGGCGGGCAACCTTGCCGAGCAACCGGGCCAGCGGAGCCGCGAAGTGCAGTCCTAACAGCAAGGGCACGAAGATGACAGCGGTGGCAGGGACCGCCCATTCGAGGACGGGCATCTCGATCAGAAGTCCGCGCACGCGCTTCGGCGTTTGAACGGCTACCTGCAACGAGACGTTCGCTCCCAGCGAGACCCCGCCCACCACGGCCTCGTCCAGGCCCAGCTCGTCGAGCAGCCCCACGACGTAGTGGGCGTAGGAGTCGATGCGGTGCGCCCATGCCTGGTGTGGTTTGGCGGAGCGCCCGTGGCCGGGCATGTCTAACAGGATCACCCGGTGGCCCCGCTCGGCCAGGTCGTCGGCGAGGCGCCTGTTCATCTGGGCGTCGAGCAGGAGCCCATGGAGGAACACCACGACGCGTGGGCCGGTGCCGTGGACCTCGTAGTACAGGCGGAGGTCCTCGACCTCGAGCCAACCCTCAGTGAAGGGCCTGCGGTCGAACATGGTGGAGATCGCTCGGATCTCCCGCCGGCACGGCTTCTTGCCGTCCCGGAGCATCTGCTCCTCGGAGGAGGCTGGGGCCGGCGGCTTCGAATTGCTCGAAGTGGCAGGATCACAGCGCCCCGTGCTCGAAACGCTCACGCCTGGAACATACCGGAAGAAAGTCGAGGGCTTCGGGAGCCCCTCAGCCGAACCCGGCGTTCGGCCTTTTCGGCGCCATCTCACAGCCCACGTCTACCGCGGAGGGCGGACTAGCCCGTGGCCAGATCCTCTTCGGCTTCCTCGGTGACGTCGCATCCCGGACCCACCCCGGCGACCTCGTAGAGGGTGTCCATGGCGGCCACCATGGTGGCCTTGGCCTCGTCACCGGCTTCGTGCACCCCGACCAGGGGCGTGAGCGAGGCGAAGCCGTGGGCCACGAGACCGGCGTCGGTATCGGGGCCCACGTCGAGGTTGCTCCCCAAGGGGGTCAGGTCCAGGCGGAGGGTCCCGGAGGGAAACGGAGGGCGCGTCATGTGCGGCGGCTCGACCGTGCCGGTGTCGTGGATCGCGGAGCGGATGGCACCACCGCTCCCGAGCCGGCCGTGGCGCAGCCCCTTGAGCGCCCCGAGCTCCACGTCGGGGACGTTCAGGTTCAAGGTGGTCCTGGGTGGGGCTGCGGCAAGTACCGGGATCAACGATGTCGCGAGACGAGCCGGTGAGCTCCAGGGAACCGGATCGTCGCCCCACTTGATCGAGACGGCCAGGCTGCGCAAGCCGAAGTGAGCACCCGTGAGTGCCGCGCCCACCGTTCCCGAGTGCATGGCTGAACGTCCCACGTTTACCCCGTGGTTGATGCCCGACATCACGATGTCCGGGCGAGGACCGAAGCTCCCGAGACAGGCGAGGATGACCGCCAGCGCGGGAGGCCCGTCGATGCCGTAGGTGGGTACGTCGCCCAACCCCTCGATGACGTGTGACTGGTAGTCGACGCCTTCTCGTGAATGGACCGGACCGACCGCCGCGCCGGCTCCGCTGTAGTCGACCATGGGCGCCACCACCAAGACCTCGTGACCCGACTCCGCCATCTCGGCGGCTAGAGCGGCGATCCCGGGCGCGCGGACTCCGTCGTCGTTGGTGACCAGGATGTGCACCAGGACCTCCCGCTCGTCTTCAACAGGGCGCGCCTTACCTTCGAACTACCATACCGGGGCCAATGACTACCCCCACCTCGACCGCGGTGCCGCCCTCCGGCCAGCAGCACGAGATCGGGTACGGGCGACAACGTGTGGTCGTCACCGAGGTCGGCGCGACGCTGCGGGTCTACACCGTAGACGGCGCCGAGGTCGTCGACGGGTTCGGCGAGAGGGACTTGTGCTCGGCGGGACGCGGACAGGTGCTCGCACCTTGGCCGAACCGACTCGGCGACGCTCGTTACAGCATCGAAGGGCGCCACGGCCAAGCCGCGCTCGACGAGCCCGAGCGTGGTTGTGCGATCCACGGGCTCGTGCGTTGGCTTCCGTGGCGGCTCGTCTCACGCGCTCAGAACGTGATCGTCCTCTCGTGCGTATTGCATCCCCAGCCCGGCTACCCGTGGCGGCTGGAGCTCTCGCTCGAGTACCGGCTCGCGCGAGGTGGATTGGTGGTCTCGACCGAGGTGACCAACATCGACCAACATCCCGCGCCTTTCGGCCTCGGGTTCCACCCCTATGTCACCGTGGGAACGCCTGTGGTCGACATCGCTCATTTGCGCCTGCCCGGCCGACGCCGCCTGGTGACTGACGAGCGCGGCCTGCCGACGGGGGAGACCATTGTCACGGGGACTGAGTTCGACTTCACCGACGAACGCATGATCGGGTCCACTTGTCTCGACACCGCCTTCACGGACCTGGCGCGCGATCTCGACGGGATCGCGCGTGTGGAGCTGGACGAGCCCGGAGGACACCTCGGGGTCACGGTCTGGATGGACGAACACTTCCGTTATGTCATGGTCTACACGGGGGACACAGTGGTTCCCGGCTCGCGCCGGCGAAAGTCGTTGGCCGTCAAGCCGATGACCTGTCCCCCCGACGCGCTTCGTTCCGAAGCGGACTTGGTTCGCTTGGACCCGGGTGTCAAGTGGCGCTGCGAATGGGGTATAGCTCCGCGTTCGGGTCCGGCAGCGTGATCGTTCCGGGCACCATGGCGCTCAATTCACCAGCGCCGGCTTGTGAGCTGAACATGCGCTCAATGCCGAAAGCGGGAACCGGTCTACCGAAGAGATAGCCCTGCCCGAAGTCGCAACCGAGTCCCAGGAGGCGCTGCACCTGGTCCTCGGACTCCACTCCTTCGGCTACGACCTTCAGCTCGAAAGCGCTTGCCACGTCGACCAGGGCGCCGATGATCGCGTCATTTCGGGTTCCGAGAGTGTCGGTGAACGACTTGTCGATCTTCACGACGTCGATGGGGAGCTGTGAGAGCGAGTTGAGCGAGGAGAAGCCGGTGCCGAAGTCGTCGATGGCTATGCGCACCCCGAGTTCCTTGAGTGCCTTCAATCTGCGCACCGCGGCGCGCAGGTCCCGCATGAAGAAGCTTTCTGTGATCTCCAGGACCAGGCAGCTCGGAGGTAGATCGCTCGAGTCCAGGACAGAAGCAACCTCGGTGACGAGCCGGTCGTGCTCGAGCTGGCGGTTGGACACGTTGACGCTGACCACGAACGGTGTCGGGAGCAGCCCCTGCTCGGTCCAGCGCGCCGCGTGCTCACAGGCGCGTGCGAGGACCCACCGGCCGATCTGCAAGATGAGGCCCGATTCCTCGGCGATCGGGACGAACGCGATCGGAGGGACAGGGCCGCGATCGGGATGCTCCCATCGCAGGAGGGTTTCCACACCAAGCACGGTTCTGTCAGAGAGGTCCATCATCGGTTGGAACACCAACGAGAGCTGCTCGTCCAGCAGCGCTTGGTGCAACGCGGACTCGATCTCGAGCCTTTCGACTGCCCGAGCGGTCAAGCTGTCGTCGAAGAGCTCGACCCTGGCGCGGCCCCGTTTCTTCGCGTGGTACATCGCTGCGTCGGCGTCGCGTAACAAGTCGTTCGGGTCGTCGCCTCGTGCCCCGAAGGCGATACCCACGCTCGCCGACAAGTAGCACTTCACACTCTCTACGACAAAGGGTCGGTCGAAGGTGGCCAGCAGCCTCCAGGCTTGGGTGACCGCTCCCTGGCGGTCGGTGAGGTTCTCTACGAGGACGGCGAATTCGTCACCTCCGAAGCGCGCCACGAGATCGCCCGCTCTTGCGGTTGACGCGATCCGGCGGGCGACCTCGGCGACCAGCGCGTCTCCGATCGTGTGACCGCGGCTGTCGTTCACGTATTTGAAGTGGTCGACGTCCAAGAAGCACACGGCGACCTGAGAAGAACCTACGGGAGTGCGGGCCAGGGCGTCGTCGAGGCGTCCCACGAACTGCGCACGGTTCGGAAGGCCGGTCAGGTTGTCGTGAGTTGCCTGGTGAGCGAGGCGGCGCTGGAGCTCTCGCCGCTCGGTCACGTCGCGCACCGTCGCGGTGACGAAGGAGCCTTCCAGTGTGTCGACCGGCTCCAAGGCGACTTCGATGGGGAACTCGCTGCGGTCCTTGCGAAGGCCGCTCATCTCCTGCGCGTCGCCCACGACGAGGGTCCGGGGATCGTGGGCGTAGGTGTCGCGATAGAGCTCAGCCAGTCGTCGGGAAGACTCCCCGACGAGCGACTCGACAGGCATGCCGAGCAGCTCCTCGGGGCCGTAGCCGAGCAAGCGGCCAATCTGGTCGTTTGCTTCGAGGATCTGGCCATGGGCGTCTATGACGACCATGGCGTCGGAAGCCGATGTGACGAGCGAGCGAGAACGCGCGCTGTCGTGACGCTGGTGCTCGGGTACGGCGTCCGCCGTCCAGCTCACGACGGCGTCCTTGTCGAGCGAGCCGATCTCTCTGCCGACTCCGGCCACGTCCCTGCACGTCGGCCCTTGTAGCTCGGACTCCAAGGTGACCCGGTTGCGAACGTGCAGCTCACGCGTGAATGCGATCGACATGATGTCTGCGGCGCCGGCCGTGATGGCGATCATGCCTAGCCGCAGGATGACTGTGGCGGTGCCGATGTGCCACCCCACGACGGCCAAAGTGATCGCGTACGCGATCAGCAGCAACATTGTCAGGATGATGCGCGTCATGCGTGGATAAGGCACGCCCACCTTGAACATGCCCATGACGAGAAAGATGAGGTACAGGTCCGAGTGGCTGCCTCCGCTCACGGCGATGCAGGCGGACACGAGCGCGACGTCAACGACTGACCAAGTGAAGACGAACGGTATGAAGGACTGGCTGGGGACGAGGGCTCGCCAAGGAAGGCGCGCGCCCGTGAGCACGACCAAGGCTCCCACGCCCGCCAGAGCGAAGTATGGTGCTGGTGCCAAGGGGTAGTGGCCGGGTGCGAGCCCGTAGACGACGACCAAGGCGATGACCCCCAGGCTCGACGCGATGCTGGCGCGAACGGCTCGGAACGCGACTTGCTCCAGCACGTCAGACCACCCTCATTGCGGGGATGCTAGCCGTGCACGTCCCGAAGTTATCGGACCTTGGCGGCATACGGCGTCTTGCGCGTGATGCCAGATCGTGGTCAACAACGCGCCACGACGTTCAACGTCTGGTTTCGCAAGATCGTGCTGTCGAGGTTGTGCTGTCGAAGTCGTGCTGTCGAGGTCGTGCTATCGAGGTTGACGACGAAGAGGTTGACGCACAGGACGGCGAGAGCCACCTACCGCGGTCGAGGGACCCGGTCAGGCGGACGCCGTGGAGGGAGCCGTCCTCTCCACCGACCGGTGGGCGTCGGCGGGGACCGGGTAGGCATCCGTCTCGATGGCACGGTCCCTCTGCGCCAGGCACTCCAGGCTGGTGGTGGCAAGGATCGAGCGTAGTGATGTCACTGCTTCACCCCAGGTCTCGTGCAGTGGGCAGACTGCGCTCCGGCAGGGCAGCCCGTCTCCGAGCGCGCAGCGGCTCGAGACGAGCGACCCCTCGGCTGCCTCCACCACCTCGAGCAGGCTGACCTCGGCCGGGGGGCGAGCGAGGCGGTAGCCGCCGGTCTTGCCGAAGGAGGAGACCGCGAGTCCGGCGTGGACCAGGTCGCCCAGGATCTGGGAGACGAAGGTGCGCGGCACGCACATCTCGGCCGAGACCTCTCGCAGCTTCTTCGGATGGTCCGCCTCATAGGACCGTGCGAGGAAGATCGCCGAGCGCACGGCGTAATCCCCGCGCTTGGACAAAGTCAAGTTCACAGGAGGGAACAGTATTCAGTCACTTGGGCCATGTCGAACAGGATCGGCTGCTTCGAACACAGCTATGCCGAACACGGCTATGCCGAACACAACTATGCC
>PLIG01000111.1 GCA_003139255.1 Acidimicrobiaceae bacterium
TGTTGTACTTGTGCATGCCGTTTCGGCCCACGGCATGCACGTTGGGGACCTCGTCCGCCAGCCAGTGACGGATGGTCTCCACCGCCGCGCGGTACCCCTCGTCGTAGACCGGATAGGCCTTCGGCACCCGCACGACGTACCCGCGCTCGACCATCTCCGCGCTGGCCAGGCCGATGACTTCGAGCTCCTTCGTAGCGAGCTCGACCAGCTCGGCATCCGGCGTCTGCCACGTCTCGTCGCCCTCCATGACCCAGTACTCGAGACCCAGGCAGGTGCGACCGTCCTTGACCAGGAAAGGTGACCAAGAGGCGTAGTTCTGGACGCGTCCCATCTTCACGTTCGGGTCGTGGATATAGATCCAGTTGTCGGGAAAGCTCGCCGACTCGGGCACGACGAGGGCGACGGTGAGGAAGTCCCGATAGTGCAGATCACCGGCGGCCGCGAGGACTCGAGCAGGTGGTGGGGGGTCCATCGCGCGCGCCAGCTCCGAGAAGGGCATCGAGGAGATGACGTGGTCGGCCACGATCCGGACCTTGCGGCCCTCGTTCTCGTACACAACTGCTTCGGCCCCCTGCGGGCCTCGTTCGATGCCGACCACCGGGCTTGCGAACCCGACGGTGCCTCCGGCTGCCCTCACCAGCTCGCAGCATCGCTCCCACATCATCCCNNACTGGAACTCCTCGATCAGGCTCGTCACCTGCTTCGATCGTTCCTTGCGCCCACCGAACGTCTTGGCCCGAACCGGCTCCCACACCGCCTTGAACAGCGACATGCCCTTGATGCGCTGAGCACCCCAATCGGCCGAGAGCTGAGATGCCGGGACGCCCCAGACCTTCTCGTTGTACGTCTTGAAGAAGTGCGAGTAGAGCCGCCTGCCGTAGCTGGCGACTATGTAGTCCTCGAGGCTCTTCTGGTCCTTCGGAGGTCGCACCCGTACCCACAGGTACGAAGCGACACAGAGGACCGCTTCGCTCAGTCCCAAGTTCCGAAGAGCGTTCAAGGGACGTATCGGGTAGTCGTAGAACTTCCCTCCGTAGTAGATGCGGCTCATACGCGACCTTGTCAAGAAGTCACCCTCAGGGAGGATCTCGTGCCACAGGTCCTCTACCGGCTGCACCTTGGTGAAGAAGCGATGACCACCGATGTCGAAGCGCCAGCCGTCGCGCTCCACGGTCCTGCTTATCCCACCGACGACCTCGTCGGACTCGAGGACCACCACGCGACGTCCGGCCTTGGTCAGCTGGTAGGCGGCCGTGAGACCCGCCGGCCCGGCCCCGATCACCACTACGGGGCGGCTCGCGCCCACGGCCGGCTCGGTCACTGTTCTACTCACGCCTGCGCATCCTTGGACGCAGGTTAGGCCAACAGCGCACCACGACCCGGGACATTGCTATGAGACGGTGCGTTCGAGCAGGTGCCTTCGCCGCAAGTGCTTTCGCAGCGGGTGCCTTCGCCGCAGCGCTCAGGGCACATAGAGGTTCGTAAACGCGAGCAGCGCGTACCCCACCAAGCCCGCCCCGGCCACGACGAGCACGGCACGCTCGACTTTCTCACCAGCTGTGACGCTCGCTCCGGCGAACACGAGGGGGAAACCCGACAAGGCGTAGCGCTCGAACCCGTCAAGGTTCCTCGTCGTGAGCGCCACCGCGAGAAGAACAGCGGCAAACGCGCCGTAAGAGGCGGGCCATTTGCGCAAGCTCACGACGAGGAGGCAAAGCGCGAGCAACACCCATGGCAGGTGGAGAGCGGAACCGAGGTGATGACCGTGGATGAGCAACGACGCGTCATGCCCCAGTGTTGTGAAGGGGTCGGCCAAAGCGCCCCGATGCACCCCCTCCTCTTGGATCCGCAGAGGTGCCAGTGCGTCCCCGTAGCGCCAGCCGACCCATCCGAGGAACGCCCCGCAACCGAAGGCCGGCCCGACGACTGCGGAGGCGATCCCTGCCCTCGTCCTCCCCGATGCGCCGCGCCACTCCCTCAACCCCTCGACCACGGCTGGAACGACGAGCAACAGCCCTATCGGGCGGCAGGTCCCCGCCGCCACGCCGAGGGCAGCTGCCCACCACCACCTCCGTGCCCGAAGCGCCCAGAACACCCCGAGCGAGAGCAACAGCAGCGTTCCCTCGGCGTAGCCCATCACCATCACGAAGGCCGGAGGGGCCAGACACACCAGCCACGCCACCCGTCGGGCGAGCGAGCTGTCTCCGGTCTCGCGCCGAGCCAACGCCGCCGCCAACGCTGTTGCGCCTAAAGCGCTCACGTTCGCCAGCACCACGAGGGCGGTGCCCACCCCGACACCCGGAAGCACCGACAGGGTCCGGACCAGGGCCGGCACCAACGGGAAGAAACGCAGCGAGGCGTGCCCGGCGCCGGCATATCCGTGGCGGGCTATCGACTCGTACCAGCCTGCGTCCCATCCGAGCAACCCCTCGTGCACACGCGCCGCCTGGGCCTTCGACAAGTCCGCCCCGTTGGCAAGCTCGTGTGCAAGGGCCAGGGCTCCGAGGACCAGGCCACGCGATACCACCCATGGCCACAGAGCGGTGCCGAGCGCCCAGCTCGTCTGTGATCTGCTTTCCGCCGGAACCGCCGCCGCTTCTGCTTCGCGCACCGCCGGCATGCTACGGACGCTAGATCCGCGAACGGTACTGGGCAGTACCTGAGTTGTGAATCAGCCCTCCGGTGGGAGGCTTTCCGCCGCAGGTCCTTGCGGCGAGGTTTCGCCTGCGGCCGACAGCGGAGGGACCTCACCGCTCTGCGCGCCTTCCGGCAGGTTCGCACCTTCGCCCGTGTCGACGACCGGGGCTTCGACGGGGCCCTCGCCTGCCTCCTCGGCGACCGGGCCCTTGCCTGCCTCCTCGACCCAGGCCGCCTGCGCCTCGGTCTCGGGTGTGAACCCGACGCTGGCGTAGTCGTACCCGATGTAATTGCCGTGCTCGTCGTAGGCGTGCTCGCCGAACGCCTCGCGGTACTCCTCGGACACTTCGCCACCCTCGGCGGCCTGCTTGATCGACAGGCTGATTCGCCGACGTTGGAGGTCGACGTCGATGATCTTCACCCACAGCTCCTCGCCGGGCTCAGCGACCTGCTCGGGGGACTCCACGTGGTGGCCCGCCATCTCCGAGATGTGCACCAGGCCCTCGATCCCGCCGCCTACTTGCACGAAGGCACCGAAGGGAACCAGCTTGGTGATCCGGCCGTAGACCAGCTCGCCCACTTGGTGGGTGTTCGCGAACTCGTGCCAGGGGTCGATCTGCGTGGCCTTCAACGAGAGGCTGATGCGCTCCTTGTCCCGGTCCACGTCCAGCACCTCGACCTCTACCTCGTCACCGACCGACACGACAGACGAAGGATGGTCGACGTGCTTCCAGGAGAGCTCGGAGACATGTATGAGCCCGTCCATCCCACCCAGGTCGACGAACGCCCCGAAATTCACCACCGAGGACACTGTTCCTGTGCGCCTCTCGCCGGGCTTGAGGTTCACGAGGAACTCGCCGCGCTGCTCCTTCTGGGCCTCTTCCAGCCATGCACGACGGGAAAGGACGACGTTGTTCCGGTTGCGGTCGAGCTCAATGATCTTCGCTTCGATGCTGCGCCCGATGTACGGCTGCAGCTCGCGCACCCGGCGCAGCTCCACCAAAGAGGCAGGCAGGAAGCCGCGCAGCCCGATGTCGACGATGAGCCCGCCCTTCACCACCTCGATCACGGGACCTCTCACGATGCCACCGGACTCCTTGACCTTCTCGATGGTGCCCCATGCCCGCTCGTACTGTGCCCGCTTCTTCGAGAGGACGAGCCGGCCTTCCTTGTCCTCTTTCTGGAGCACCAGCGCCTCGAGGTGCTCGCCCAGGCTCACGATCTGTCCGGGGTCGACGTCGTTTCGAATCGACAGCTCGCGCACGGGGATCACGCCCTCGGACTTGAACCCGATGTCCAAGAGGACCTCGTCCCGGTCGATCTTCACCACCGTGCCCTCGACGATGTCACCGTCGTCGAACTCGACGATCGTGACGGCGATGGCGTCCTCGAGCAAGTCGCCCGCGAGGTCGTTCTCGACGATGAGGCGACCTACATAGGTGCCGGTCTCGTCGAAGGTACCCATAGGGCCGTCCGACAGCAGGGCTACGGCTCCCGGAACTTCGCGCGCCAGGGCCACTGAAACCTCTGGTCCGGAAACCTCCCGTGCCCGCATCGTGGAGCCGGGCGAGTCGGAGAGAGATCTAGCGCCGTCAGGGGCTTGCAGTGTGGGACTGGGACGGGGGCTCGGTTCGGGAGCGGGGCTTGCGCCGGTGGCAGAGCCGGCAGCAAGGTTCGGGGCGGCATCGCGGTCACTGGTGGACCCTGTGCCGCCATTTTGGTCGGACATGGACTTTGACAACTCGCTTTCGTTGGATTTCGGGACGGGGCTCCCCAGACGCACTGCGCGCAAGGACCGGCCGCCGATCGGCGGCCCGGCCGCACTTTACCAAAGACCCTCCGACGTCCGGCCTGTCGCTGGAGGTTCCTCAGCCTTTGGCATCAGCCCACGAACTGCCCCAGGCGCTCGAGACCTCCAAAGGAACGGCCAGGCCGACCACGCTCGCCACGTCTGCCATCACATGTGGCACGAGGTCGCCCACAGCGTCTTTCTCGGGTTCGGGCACCTCGACGATCACCTCGTCGTGCACCTGGAGCACGAGCCTGGCAGCGAGCCCCCCAGTCTCGAAAGCGTCGTCGAGCCTCACCAGAGCCACCTTGAACAGGTCGGCGGCCAGACCTTGGATCCCGGCGTTCATGGCCTGTCGCTCGGCTGCCATGCGCAGGTTCCGGTTCGGCGAGTGCAGGTCCGGAAGCGGCCGCCTCCTGCCGAAAAGAGTCTCGGTGTACCCCTTCGTGCGAGCATGTGCCACCGTGCGGTCCATGTACGCGCGCACGGCGGGAAACGCCGTGAAGTAAGCGTCGAGGATCGACTGCGCCTCCGCGGTGTCGATCGACAGGCGCCTGCCCAGACCGTAGGCCTCCATGCCGTACGCCAGACCGTAGGACACCATCTTCGCCCGGTTGCGCTGAGCTGGGGTGACCTCCTCGGGTGGCACGCCGAACACCTGGGCGGCCGTGGAGCGATGTACGTCGCGCCGTTCGGCGAACGCCGCGACGAGCCCGGGGTCCTCCGACAGGTGGGCTATGACGCGAAGCTCGATCTGGTCGTAGTCACAGACGAGCAGGCTCTGCGCGTCGGCGGGGATGAAGGCGCGGCGCAGCCGCCTGCCCTCCTCGGTCCGCACCGGAATGTTGTGCAGGTTGGGCCGGTCCGAGGAGAGACGACCGGTGCGGGCCACGGTCTGCTGGAACGTGGCGTGTATGCGCCCGTCGTCTGCCACCTCGGCGAGCAGGCTCTCGCCATAGGTGGAGCGCAGCTTCTCCACCTCGCGATAACGCAGCAGTACGTCGACTATCGGGTGCTGGCCGCGCAACCTCTCCAGGGTGCTCGCGTCCGTGGAGAACCCCGTCTTCGTCTTTCGGCCAGGAGTGAGCCCCAGGTGCTCGTAGAGCACGCTTCGAAGCTGCAACGTGGAGTTCACGTTGAAGCTCTCCCCCGCGAGCTGTTGTATCTGCGCCTCGAGCGAGCTGCATTCGCAGATCAGGTCCTTCATGATGCGCCTCAGCTCCGCCGCGTCGACGCGTACGCCCTTCGTCTCCATGCGCGCGAGCACGCGCACCAACGGTCGCTCCACCTCGTCGTGGAGACGCTCGAGGCCCGCCGCCCGAAGGGCTTGGCGCAGCGGCCCGACCAGCAAGCCCACGGCCACCGCTCCTCGAGCGGCGCCCGTGGGCTCCTCGCCCACCTCGGCACTTCCCAGGTCGAGCTGTCCCACCCGAGCCACAGCACCCGAGCCGAGCCTGAGCCCGAGCCGGGCGTCGAGCACCTCCTCGATCTTGTAGCGGCCCGAGGACGGATCGAGCAGGTACGCGGCCACCGACGTGTCCATCTCGAGCCCGGTGATGTCCACTCCCGCGGGCAGAAGCGAGCGCATGATCTCTTTGGCGCCGTGCGCCACCACCCGCGCGCCGCCTGTACCAAAGAGCGCGCGAAGCGCGCCGAGCACCTCCTCATCTGAGAGCGCCTCCTCGTCCAGCCACAGCGCCGACATAGGTGGAGCTGACACTGCTGAAGAGCTCGCTCCGTCGCCGGAGGCCCGCGACGGCGCCTTGGCGACGGCGAGGCCCGCCAGCCTCGAACGCCCGGGGTCACCGACCCAGGATGCGAACAGAGCCACGAGCGCGTCGGGCCCGACATCTGGCTCGGTATCTGGCTCGGCCTCGGGCTCGACGAAGCTCGTGAGTGCCTCGGCTGCTGCTGCGGCACCGTGCGGGACCAGCACCTCCACGGAGTTGATGTCGACGTCGAGCGCCTTCGGTGCGGTGCTGGACCTCGGAAGAGGTTCGTCACCGCCGTGCCCGATGACCGCAGCGAGTCGCTGCCACAGCGAGCGCAGCTCGAGTTCGGCGAAGACGCGCTTGACCTCAGCGGCGTCCCATTTGCCCACGCCGAGGTCGCCTAGGCCCACATCCAACGGCACATCGCGCACCAACGGGGTGACAGCGGCGTTGGCCCGGACCTGGTCCTCGTGGTCGAGCAGGCTCTGGCGAAGCTTCGGGGTGAGCTCGGCGGCGTGGGCCAAGATACCTTCGAGGTCCCCGTAAGTGCTGACGAGCCTGGCCGCCGTCTTGTCACCCACGCCGGGCACGCCAGGCAAGTTGTCGGAGGTGTCGCCGCGAAGGGCGGCAAGCAACGGGTACGAGCACGGGGGCACGCCGTAACGCTCGGTGATACCCGCCTCGTCGTAGACGACGGTGTCCGAGATCCCCTTGCGGGTGTACATGACCTTCACGTGGGGATCCTCGACGAGCTGGAACGTGTCGCGGTCACCGGTCACCACCACCACGTCGCGGCCGGCGTCGCGAGCCTCGGTCGCGAGCGTGGCCAGGATGTCGTCGGCTTCGTAGCCCACCTTCTCCACGCACGCCACGGCGAGGACCCCGAGCACCTCGCGCACGAGAGCGAATTGGGGAACCAGGAGGTCCGGCGTCTCGGGCCGGTTTCCCTTGTAGTCCGCGACCATCTCGTCGCGAAAGGTCGGCTCGGGCCGGTCGAAGGCCACGGCGACGCCGCTCGGGTCGTGGTCGCGCAACAGGTTCACGAAAATGGAACTGAACCCGAGCACAGCGTTTGTCACCTGCCCACCGGTCGTCGCCAGATCGGTAGGGAGCGCAAAGAAAGCGCGAAAGACCAGCGAGTTCCCATCGAGGAGGAAGAGCGGCCCGCTGCCGGCCATGTGCGGCAGCCTACGGCGTTAGGGCTCCGTCGATGATCTCCTGGGCGACCTGGCGCATCGGTGCCCGTCGGTCCATGGCGGTGTGCTGGATGAAGGAGAAGGCCTCCTTCTCGCTCATGTGGTCGCGGTCCATGAGCACACCCTTTGCTCGATCGACGAGGCGCCGCGTCTCGAGCTTGTCCTCCAAGGAGGCGACCTCCTTCGACAGCCGAGCGTGCTCTTGCTCTATGGCGCGGAACTCCTCGAAGCGCGCCAGCGCGACCTCGATCGCCGGCACGAGCTCGCCGCGCTGGAAGGGCTTCACGAGGTAGGCGACAACCCCGGCGTCACGCGCGTCCTCGATCAGGTTCCGCTGGCTGAAAGCGGTGAGGATCAAAACAGCCACGTCGTACTGGTTGGCAGTGATTCGCCGCGCTGCCTCGATACCGTCGATGCCCGGCATCTTCACGTCCAAGATCGCCAGGTCCGGGTGCAGTGTGGCAACGAGCTCCACGGCCTCGTCCCCACGTGCGCTCTCCCCCACGACCTCGTAGCCCTCGGCCTCGAGGATCTCCTTCAGGTCCAGGCGGATGAGCGCCTCATCCTCAGCGATGACTACGCGCTTGGCGACGGCACGGTGTGGCATCGGCGAGCCCTCTCCTTGCTGCGAGCGGTCTATCGGGAACCTGCGACCAGCCGACCGAGAAGCTCGTCCTGCCGTCGCTCGAGCTCCCCGATGCTAGCAAGCAGAGAGGCCCGTTCATGGTTTGCCGCATCCGCGGTGCGCTGGGCGTCGGAGTAGTCGTGCCCCGCCAGGGGGGTCTCGGACACGAGCGACCGTATGCGGGCCTCGTCGGCTGCGTCGTTGAACACCACCAGCTGCTCGTCGAGCACGGAGAGCTCCTCGCGGACTCGCACGAGTCGGGCGTGGACGTCCCGCAGCGAGCGTTCGACGAGGGCTCGGCGCATGGGAGGAAGATTCTACGCAGTAGCCGCTCTACGAAGTGCCTTGTTGAGAGGCACAGCCGAGCTCAGCCGGCGCCGTCCTCCGACTTCGATCTGAGCTCCCCGCGGTGATCTAGGCGAACACCCGTTCGCTACAATGCCACTCAACACCTCGCAGACCGTGCCGAGATGGGTTTCGGACCTTGTCGGGTTCAAGGCGGCCTCCCATCAGAACCAACCCGGTCTGCCCGCTACATCTGTTTGGCACGCCCTGTCCCAGTGTGAGCGCCCAGAGCACCGGGATCGCTACGACGATGTACGGGCAAGACCGAGTCAAAGAAGTTCTCGAACTGGTCGAAGCGGACCACCGCTTCTCGGAGATCTTCCGCAAGACCGGTGTATCGAGATGGACGATCCGATCGTGGGCGCGGGGCGACCTCCCACGAAGACGGGCACGCGCACAGTGCGCCGTGTGCGCTGGTTCGCCCAACGTCCCATCGCAGGGTCCCTATGCGTATCTCCTCGGCCTCTACCTGGGGGACGGGTGCATCTCCAGCCATCCGAGAGGGGTGTTCAAGCTTCAGATCGTGTGCTGCAACGCATATCCGTGGCTAATTGGCGAATGCGAGCTCGCCATTGCAGAAGTTCTGCCAAACCGCGTTGGGCGTGTTCCGGCCACTGGGTGCACTGTTATGAGCTCCTACTCGAAGCACTGGCCTTGCCTCTTTCCGCAACACGGTCCCGGGGCCAAGTACAAGCGGCCAATCCAGCTCGCTAGTTGCCAGCAAGCGATCGTCGGCCGGTTCCCAGCGCCGTTCCTCCGCGGCCTGCTTCACTCCGATGGGTGCCGGGTACTCAACTGGGTGAACAGCACCGCGTACCCTCGCTACCACTTCAGCAATGCTTCCGCGGATATCCGAGCTCTCTTCGGCGCCGCCCGTGACCGACTCCGAATCCAGTGGACGCCGAACAATGCACACAATCTGTCGGTCGCAAGACGAGCCAGCGTCGCCATGCTGGATGAGTTCGTCGGCCCGAAACGACGAGTTGACCTGCCCCATTTCGACGGCACGTATTGGTAGGTTGGTTGCACAGCCCGGATGGCGCAATGGTTGACGCGATGGACTCAAAATCCATTGTCCGAANNTTCGAATCCCGCTCCGGGCACGCCTTTCTTCCGATGAAGTCCCTGTACTGCGTGGGTGTCCTTCACCGTGACCACCCGGCGAATGCGCCCTTTGGTCACAAGTTGGTCACAAGCGCACCGTCAACCATCGCGGCGACCGCACCAGCGGCCTGCGAGCCGGCTTCCTCGAATAGGTGGCCGTAGCGGTCCTGGGTGAACGCGGCGGAGGCGTGACCGAGCCGGCGGGCGATGAGGAGCGGCTGCTCCCCCGCCGCGATCAGGTGCGCGACGTGGGTGTGCCGGAGGTCATGGAATCGGATGCGAGGAAGGCCAGCCCGGGCGACGCGCCGGGCGAACACTTTGGCGACGGACTCGGGGTCGAGTGGCCGGCCGTCGGGCTCGGTGAACACGAGGTCGTGCTCGTCCGACCAGCCGCCCCCCATGACGAGCTTGTGCTCCGCCTGTCGCTTCCTCTGGGTCCTTAGCACCGCGACCGTCGTCGGGTCGAGGTCGACGGCCCTACGGCCGTGGTCGGTCTTGGTCCGCTCGGAGAACAGGAGCCCACCGTCGGCCGCGCCGGGAGCACGGACGACGAGGAGCTGCTGGCGGACCTCGATCCGCGCCTTGTCGAGGTCGAAGTCGCACCAGCGCAGCCCGCAGACCTCGCCGCGGCGCATCCCGGTCNNGCGTCCACCACGCCATTTCGGGCGCCCTGGTCGACTTCGCCGACGGCGGCGAGGCGGCCTCGGCGACGTTGCGCGCCAGGACCCCCTTCTTCACCGCATCTGAGAGCGCCTTGTGGATCACGACGTGGACGTACCGCACGCTGCGCCCCCTGAGCGGCCCGTAGGGCTTCTGGCGCCGCCCTGAGACGAGCAGTGAGGCGTACAGGGCGTCGAGGTCGAGCGCGGTCACGCTGTCGAGCCTGCGTCCTCCGAGGACCGGGGTCACGTAGTCACAGTTCCGCCGGTAGCCGTCGACGGTCGAGGGACGCAGCCCGGTCGCGGGCAGCCCGGCGAGCCACTGCGTCAGGTACTCCCNNGCCTCGGCCTTGGTGCGGAACCCCCTCCGCCGGACTTGCCGTCGCTGGCCGTCCGGTCCCGCGCCGGCGTCGACCACGAAATACCACCGGTGGCTCGCGTCCTTGCGCGGCGCCGCGCTCGCTGCTCTCTTGGTCATCACTTCCTCGCCTTCTTGGTCGGCAACTTGGGCAGGAAGTCGCGTTCGCACGCGAGCGTCACCCACCTGCCTGCTGTCGGTCTGCTCAGGTGAAACCGCCACATGACCGCGAGCGTTGGCTTCGGCCCGGCATCGGAGCAGACACGAGCCACGTCCTGGAGAAGCTCGTCGGTCATCTGCGGCCGAGGGCGCCGCTGCGCGGCCCACGCTAGGAGCGGCTCGTCCTCCCTGCCGGTCGCGGACACGACCTCCTAGCCTTCGTCGTAGAACTGAGCGTCTGAACGAGGCTCCTGCTCGATTGCCGGTCCTGATGAGTTTGTTTCGCAAATTGATCGTTTTGGAGGAACTGAGTTTGTTTCGCAGTTCAGTTGACGCTCACCTCGATTCGCTGCGGTGAAGGGGGAAGCTCGCCACTCCGGGCCCTCTGCAGCAGCTCGAGCTGCTTGAGGGTGCGGTCGATCATCCGATCCATTGCGTTTTCATACCTGAGGATGACCTCGAGATCCGTGCGCAGTGGAAATAGCGCCTCCCGCTCTGGAATTAGCCCCTTGCGTTCCAGACGCTCTTGAGCGGCTCGGCGTTTGCGCCTGTCTTCGAGGATGGCACGGCCCTTGGCCAACGCATCGCGCCTGAGGTCCTCAACCGTGGTGCCCAAATGCTCGGCCAAGGCCGACAGCCAGCGCCGTATGTCACTGCATGTCCAGGTCTTACCTTCAGAGGGAAACACGAGCCACGTCGGCAGAGTCTCATTTGTGCATGCAATGGCAGGCAAGAACAGTGCGTTACAAACCTCCCCGGCTTGAAGAGGGCTCGAGTCGTCGAGTTGTTCCAGGCACTCGATTAGGGAAATTGCCTCCACGAGATCGCAATCAAGTTTGTCGAGAATCTCCTCTGTGTCTGTCGGCGGGCGCTTGATCATCGTCGAAGCACTAGACCCGAACGCCTCGAGGCGCGCGTCGATCAGTCTGGCTTCGTATCTCATCGCCCTCTGCTTTCGCCATAGCAGCGACGCCAACTCGTGAACTTTGATCTCCTCGATGGTGCCGACGGGCGCGAAGTCCTTGCGCAGGCCCTCGAGGTGGGTCTCCCAATCTTCTTGGCTCTCGCCACCAGCGACCGGGCTCGCCGACGTGAGACCATGTTTGATTGCGTTTTGCGCTACGACCCTCTTGCCCTCGGCCGTACGAGGGCCTCCGCCACGTCTTGCCGGCGGCTTGGGGCCTCCAGCTTTGTTCCCACTCGCGCTCGGGCTTACGTCGGCCTGCTGGCTGCCATCGCTGGAGCGCTCGCTATCCTGCAGTGTCTTGTGCTGTGTGTCGATTACCATCACTCCTCCTCTTGCAGATGCAACCTCGCGAAGCCAACGAGAGTGCTCCCCGGCATCCACGTGCATCCTGAATCAATTGTGGCGAGTGCTAGAGGCATTGTGGGGGACTGGGTCCACGAAAGAGCGTTCTGGAATTAGCGTGGATGAATTACATCCATGTAATGAGCCCTCCCTGCAGTGCGGTCACCTACCCTGCGATAAGTGATGCCCATTTCGGAGAGGAGTGGAGATTGAAGGGTTCACAAACCTCGGGCGCGTTGTCGAGGGAAGCCTCGGGAGTCAAGAGAGACAGACCTGTGAACTTGGCCTGCTTCGCCGGCCACCGAGTCCAGGTAACCGGGGGAAGATCAACCTGTCCGGTGAAGCGGGGCCGCAAACCCACACCAATCCGTTCGGGGCGATCGGCGAAATCGACAGCACCGAGAGAGTGACCTCGAGCGGGGCGATCGCCGCGTTGAACGAGATCAGCGTTGCTGCATCGGAAGACAGGCTCGGGAAGTTAGCGACTGCGATAGCGCAGGCGTTTGCCTGCGCGCAGTCGATGGTTGTGCCGCATACCGAGATGACCCTTGCGACTACGAATGACGTCCTAAAGAACCGGTCTGATCTGTCGAGAGGGGAACCCTCTCGGTCGGTAACACGGGCCACCAAGAGATCGTCGTCGCAACCGCCCCCGCGGCCGCAGGGGCCACCTCGATCTCTATCACCGGTCTGACCCACTCTTATACGACAGGCACCCCGGTGACTGTGATCACCTACATAGAGTGCCCGAGCGCCACGTACGACACCTCGACCGCGGGGTGTGCAGGCCCGAGCGGCCTGCCGGCTGCTGCTGCGTCGGTTAGTGCACCCTCCATTGTGGGTGGAACCCTGCCGACGGGTTACAACGGCACTGACTTGGGGACCGGTGGCGTATCGACCGTCCCCGCTGAGGTATTCGTCGGGCCGACGGCTCAGCTGCAAAACATGATCGGCAGCCCGGACATCCTCTGCCAGGCGCCTGCGGGTGGTGGCGGCGGCGGCTTCGACTGCGACGCAGCCTTGTCGCTAGCCGTCCCTCCGTACGTGGCGGCGGGCACCTATACGGCGGTGATGAACATCGTCGTGACGGGGCTGTAAGGCGAGGCGGTACCGCTAAGTCACCTACACACGCCGCCACTGGGCTCTTCCCTAATCTCTCCCGTCCGAGGTGACCACGCCGAAGTTGTGGACCAGGTGGTCGGCCGTGGCGCGCAGACCTTCGGCGAGGCTCACCACCGGTTCCCACCCGAGCGCCTCACGGGCGAGGCTGATGTCGGGGCACCGGCGCGTGGGATCGTCCACCGGAAGCGGCTCGTGGATGATCTCGGAGCTTGAACCTGTGAGCTCGATCACCGTCCGGGCCAGGTCGAGCACCGAGATCTCGTCGGGATTGCCCACGTTCACAGGCCCCGTCAGCTCCGAGTCGAGCAGGGCCAGAAGACCGGCGACCTCATCGGTCACGAAGCACAGGCTGCGGGTCTGGCTCCCGTCCCCGTAGACCGTGAGCGGCCGGCCGGCCAGAGCCTGGACGAGGAAGTTCGAGACCACCCGTCCGTCGCCTGGCGCCAGACGGGGCCCGTACGTGTTGAAGATGCGGGCAATTCCCACGTCTGCACCCTCGGCTCGGTGCCACGCCATAGTGAGGGCCTCGGCAAAGCGCTTGGCTTCGTCGTAGACGCTACGGGGCCCGATCGGGTTCACGTTCCCCCGGTAGTCCTCGGGCTGCGGGTGGACGGACGGATCCCCGTAAACCTCGCTCGTAGAGGCAAGGAGAAAGCGCGCGTCATGCTCAGCGGCCAATATCAGGGCGCGCCTGGTGCCCTCGCTGCCGACAGCCAGGGTCTGTAGTGGGCGCTCGAGGTACTGCGGCGGGGATGCGGGGCTCGCGAAGTGAAGCACAGCGTCGACGTGGCCGACGACACCAATCGCCTCGCTCACGTCGGCGACGACCAGCTCGAAACGATCATCTCCGTTCAGGTGGGCGACGTTGTGCAGTGACCCCGTCGACAGGTCGTCGACACAGACCACTTGGTCACCGCGCCCGATCAGGGCATCGCACAGGTGTGAGCCGAGAAACCCGGCACCCCCGGTGATCACGATCCGGCGCCCGGTCACGTCCGGCCCACCCCGACGTAGGAGAACCCGAGGCGCCGCAGCGCGCCCGGGTCCAGGAGGTTGCGCGCGTCGACGATTCGAGGCTCGGCCAGCCGGTCTCGGACCTTGTCCAGGTCCACCCAGCGGAACTCCTCCCATTCGGTGAGCACCACCAAGGCCTCGGCGCCGCTGCAGGCGGCGTAGGGGTCCGAGTGGACCTCGATGCCGCCGGGCAGTCCTGGTGCGTCGCCGTGCACCGCAGGGTCGTACGCCTGGACCCGTGCCCCTTCGGCCATTAGGCGGCCCGCGATCTCCAAGGCCGGCGAGCTCCGCAGGTCGTCGGTGCCGGCCTTGAACGTCAGTCCCCATGCGGCGACGGCGCGACCGTCGAGGCTGCCGCCAACCGCGCTGCGCACCTTCGACACGATTGAGGCCAGCTGGCGTTCGTTGGCATCGATGACGCTACGCAGGATGGTGAAGTCGTAGCCTGCCTGCTCGCCGATGTAGATCAGGGCGCGGGTGTCCTTCGGAAGGCACGACCCGCCCCATCCCGGTCCGGGGCGCAGGTAGTCGAAGCCGATCCTGTGGTCGTACGCCATACCCAGCACCACGTCCCTGATGTCAGCGCCGACCTTCTCACATAGGTTTGCTACCGCATTGATGAAGCTCAGCTTGGTGGCCAGGAACGCGTTCGACGCGTACTTGATCACCTCGGCGGTGGGCGCGTCGGTCACGATAAGCGGCGCGCGCGTCGAGGAGAAGAGCTTCCCGACGCGCGCTGCCGCCGCTCGGTCCTGTGCACCGAGCACGATCCGATCGGGATGCATAGAGTCGTGGATGGCAGTCCCTTCGCGCAGGAACTCAGGGTTCGACACCACCGACACATCGTTGCGACCGATGATCCGCTCGACGAGCGCGGCCGAGCCCACCGGAACCGTCGACTTGTTGACGACGATGGCGCCGTAAGCGAGATGCGGGCCGATCTCGATGACGGCGGCCTCGAGAGCGCTCACGTCCGCGGAACCGTCTGCTCGTTGCGGGGTCGCGACGCAGAGGAACACCACCTCGGCGTCGGCGACCGCCTCGGCGGCACCGAGCACGAAGCACAGGCGGCCCGAGGACAACCCCGCCAGCAGGAGGTCCCCGAAGCCCTCCTCGTAGATGGTCGGCTCGCCCCGTGACAGCCGCTCCACCTTGACCGGATCCACCTCGCCGCAGACCACCCGGTGGCCGAAGCTGGCTAGGCATACGGCCGTGGTCAACCCCACGTAGCCGGCGCCCACCACCGCTACGGGGGTCGAACGACAGGGGTCGCGGACGTCGCTCATGGAACCGCCATGGTACGACACGCCGGAGCGCCGACCCCATGAGATGGCACGCCGACCACACCGTGGATCTTCAGCGGCAAGTGCCGGCAGGCGATGTCATCACCCGTACCGAAAATGCCGTCGGATGGGCCCCGCTTCGGTGATATTGCCGCACGCTGACCGGCGACATGCAATCCCCTCACCGACTTGTCCACAACCGGCAGGGACCACCAAATCTCTTTCCACCTCTGAACACTGTCTCTGCTCGAAACTGGATTCCCGACACAGCACAGCTCGGGCTTGTCGCCTACAGCCCGCTCGGGCGCGGTTTTCTCACAGGGCAGATCAAGAACCCCGACGACTTCGCCTCCGATGCCGCCGCAACAACCCGCGCTTCTCCGGCGAGAACTTGGAGCGCAACCTGCGGCTGGTCGACAAGGTACGCGAGATCGCTTACAGCGCCGAATGTCGCCAAGCTGCCAACGACACACTGGCACAACGAGACCAGGTAGGACCGGGTGCTGGTTCCCAAATGGGTTGGCCATCACCACATTGACGATAGGTCAACGACAACGTGGCCCGCGAGATCGTCACGTTGGACCGAGTGCGCGTTGCTTCAAGGTTCACCGATATCCTCTACCGAGCGATGGCGTGCGCCGATCTGGTCAGCTGGAAGCGACCCTCTCCCTTCGATGACATTCGCGAGAGCCCGAGCCACAACATGATGGCCACTGTCACTCAAATAAGCAGCATCCGCCAAACGGTGGGATGGCTCCGTCAGGACATCGTCGGTGTCCACGATCGCCGCTCTTGCTCAATAGTGGGCGGCGCATCAAGGATAAGCCACAGCAAAAGCTGGGCCGCAAAGTAGTGAGCCAACCCACCAGGCACTGGTCAATCTGACATCTATGAAACCCGGGCCGATTCAGACCTCCCGCTGCATTGCCTGGCAGTAAGGGCGCGCCACAAGATTGTCCGCGCGAAAGCCGACAGGACCGACTCACGGTCTAGCGATACACCCGCCCCGTAGGGTGATCCCCGTGATCGCCTCGGGCAGACAGGCCCTTCGGGTTGACTCAGCAAAGCTGCCTGTCGACGGCATCGACGAAGCCCTCGCCCGCAAGGCCAAGATCTCCCTATCGCCCAGGCCGCGTGAAGGGATGACGGCTTGACGAGCTAGCGGATCTCCCTCCCGAGGTCTACAACGCCACCATCCAACACCGCAGAAATGCCTGGCAAATGACGAAGGTATCTCCGACCCGCTTCGACGAGTTCAACGAGATCCCCACCATCAGAGAGGCCCGCCCCGACATTGCCCCCTTTGGCAATCAGCCCGTTCGCGGTGCGATCTCCCGAGCCGACGAGGCCTTCTCCTCCTTCTTCAGAAGGGTCAGAGATGGAGAGACTCCTGACTACCCACGCCCCCGGCACCAGACCCGAAAAATCTCACTCAACGTCACCGAGACACTCAAGATCTCGGACCCGAACGCCGATATTGATAATGCAGGCGTTCTCAAACTGAGCGCATGCAGGCAAGACGAAAGGGCAAACCCTCTGTGAGGAAGGGGCGCAAAGCCACGGGACTCTTCGAGTCAGCCGGGCCGCCGAATCGATCGCAACACTCAACGGCGCTGATTCAGAGGCATGTCTGGCTGCTCAGCAGAGCAGAAGAGGAAACGCCTCCAACGATGAATCAGACTGACCGGGGTCTCTTTCACCTGCTGCTGGACTTGCGTTCGCGAGCCCACAGCCTTCAGCAATACCGCTCTTGGGCTATTGCCTCGATCTTCATCGTTGCAGCCGGACCCTGCCAGCTTCAAGGGGGGGGTGGCTCCTCCGGGGCGGTTCAGTCCGCGCCAGGACAAACAGCACAGGCAATCACTTTCACCTCAACGCCACCGACAAGTCCGGCTGTCAGCAACACCTATACGGCGAGCGCCACTGGCGGGGGGTCTGACAATCCAGTCACCTTTTCGATAGATGCATCCTCGACTCCCAAAGCGTGTTCTGTGAGCGAAGCAACGGTCGGTTTCAGCGGAACGGGGACTTGCGTTGTTGACGCCAATCAAGCAGGCAACTCCAACTACACCGCTGCTCCCCAGGTTCAACAGACGATCACGGTCACCGATAGCGTCGGCTCGACCAGCGGGTCCGGTCCGACCGCCGGGCTCTCTCTCGCTTTCAACGGCACGAGCCTCGACACCTCGACCTGGCAGACGTGCTACTGGTGGGTCAGCGCTGGTTCGGGGTGCACCAACTTCGGCAATCCACAGGAAGAGGAGTGGTACCTCGCCTCACAGGACATCTTCTCCGGCGGAGCGTTCCACCTCGTCGAAACGCAGACGCCCACGCAAGGATGGACTAAGAGTGGTGCGCCGGAGACTTACCCGTACCGATCCGGGATAGTGACGACCTACTCGTCCTTCAACTTCACTTACGGGTATGTGCAGGTTACAGCGCGGATCCCGGGAGGTACTGGGACCTGGCCCACGCTATGGTTGCTGCCAGCCAACAAGGCCTGGCCGCCCGAAATCGACATCATGGAGAACTGGGGTAGCTCGAATCAAATCCAATGCACGGTTCACTGGGGCACTTCTAGCAATCCACAGCAAGCTGACCAACAAGTGACGTCGAGCAGCGACCTCACGAGCGGCTGGCACACCTACGGTCTGCTCTGGCAGCGGGGATCACTCACTTGGTACCTCGACGGCAAGGTTGTCGACACCTATACCGGAAGTGCCGTTCCAAACCAACCGATGTACTTCTTGGCCAACCTGGCGATTGACGGGCCCGCCACATCGGGCAGCTCCTTCGACATCCAGTCCGTGCAGATCTACCACTAATCGCGCGCTCCCTTCACCCCTCACTTCTGGCCGGGGCAAACGCGACCGCTCCGCTACGTCAGTCCCGCATCGTCACAAGCATCGCTCTGACTGACCGCCCCCGTCTCGATCAGCGTCGAGAACAACACAGGGATTCCCGCTGGATCCATCGAACCATCAGCGTCGATGGTGACGACGATGTCGCACAAGGCGGGGGCGAAACCACGCGATTCAGTCAATGTCCCCAGCCGAGATCCCAATGTTCTTGAATGCGCTGCGCTCAGGAGCCGAGTTCGTGAGGGGCAGCCACTTCCTCCCGACGGCTGGCAGCGACGACCTCAACGCGCTATACGGGACCAGCCATTCCCACCTATGCTATGGATATGCGGCCTTCTGGCGACGGCGTCTTCCCGCCCTCAGCTTTGAAAGCGACGGGTTCGAGGTGGAGACGGTGCTCAACATCCGCTCGGCTCAAGCTGGCCTGCACGTACGGGAAGTACCCAGCTTCGAGTTCAGCCGTCAGTACGGCCAGAGCAACCTCCGAGGCGTACGAGATGGATGGCGCATCCTTCGAGTGCTCCTCGCCGAGTGGTTACGCCCGGGGACGGGGCAACGGAGCGTCCGTGTCGACGGCCCTCGTTATCGAGAGCCGCCCGTGACCCTCCTACAAGCGGTACACGGAGAGGACGATCAGCCCGCCCGATCGGTAATCTGAGGAGCGTCATGCCCGAAGAGCCAATGTCATTACGAACTCGTCCGGCATCGCAACGTCATTTTCGTGCGCTCGACCAGAAACCTC
>PLIG01000102.1:0-3855 GCA_003139255.1 Acidimicrobiaceae bacterium
AATCACGAATGAGGCACATTGATAGCGCAAGAGCCTTACTCAAGAAATAAGGCCCTCGGTCCCGGCGTGTCCACAAGGCGGCGTGCAGTGTCTGCACCCATGTTCCTTTGCAGCTCCTTTAGCACACTGTTTTGGGGTATTCGGGTGGGCTGAGCGACCCCGCCAACGAGGTGTCGATTGTTACGCTCGATCACATGGCTGAACACGGGCGCCACAGGCGTACGTCCAATATGCCGCCAAGACGAGGTTGGCGCGACTCCTCGGCCAACGAGGATGGGCTGCGCAGGCTAGGCGGACAGCTAGAAGAGCGGGAGGCGCCGGGCGGAAACGTGTTGGGTAGAAGCAGCGGTGGCGGCGCCGCCAGCGTGGCAGACACATCCGGTCTGACGGCCCTTGGTGAGGAGATGCACTGCTCGAGGAACAAGCGCTCCGGGCGCCGGCGATCGGGCAAACGGGGTAGGCGTCGATACCGCATCCTCCGAGGCGCCATCATTGGCCTAGCGGTACTGCTGGTCGTGGCACTCGGCGGTGCTGGATACGTCTACTACGTGACGCACGATCTCAACCGTGTGAACGTGGGGGGGCTCAATGGAGCTCTCACGACCGGGCAGGAGGCCGACACGGAGAACATTCTGATGGTGGGTTCCACTTCGCGCTGCGCCCTGGCTGAGCAGAACCCGGCTTACGGGCTGTGCTCGCAGGGTGTGAACGGCGTGAACAGCGACGTGATCATGATCCTGCACGCCGACCCGACTCATCACCGGCTGGCGCTGCTTTCCATTCCCCGTGACCTGTTCATCCCCAATGCCCGCAGTACCGGAGCCAATAAGGTCGACGCTGGGCTGGTCGACGGCATCTCCCAGGTGGTGGCGTCGATCGAGGAGGACCTTGGCATCCCCATTCAGCACGCCGTCTCTCTCAACTTCGACCAGTTCGCCAATATCGTGGATGCCCTCGGTGGCATCAACATGTCATTCCCGATGTCGGTCTTTGACGCAGAATCGGGTCTGAACGTTCATGCGGCGACGTGCGTCCACCTCAACGGCACCCAAGCCCTCCAGGTGGTCCGGGCCCGCCATCTGCAGTACGACGCGCCCGGGACGACGAGCTCGGATGCCGAGTACTGGCCTCAAGAGGTCCAAAGCGATCTGGCGCGCATCCGCCGCGATCATGAGTTCCTCCGGGTGTTGGCCACCGCCGTGGCCAAGCAGGGGCTCGGGAACCCGATCACCGACTTGAACCTCATCAACTCCGTGAAGGCCGATCTGACCTTTGACCAGTCCTGGTCGGTGAATGACATGGCGAACCTCGTGCTTGATTTCCACTCGGTCAACGTCAACTCTGTGCCCCAGTTGACTCTGCCAGTCGCGCTGGTGACTGATCCGAACGGAACCGACGGGGATCTCATCTACCAGGGGGGGAACTACGGTCAGGTCGAGTTCCCGGCCCAGTCGCAGGACCAGGGCGCCATCGACCAGGTGCTCGGTATCGGACCGACCACCGACTCCATGACCGGCAATCCGTTGCCGGCCCCGTCGTCGGTGACGGTGTCAGTGATGAACGGGAGCGGTCTCTCCAACCAGGCTGCCGACACGGCTTCGGCGCTCTCTGTACTTGGTTTTCAAACTGTCGGCGTCGGTGACACCGCGTCGGTGGGCGACGTGGCCGAGACCGTCGTCTATTACGGGTCGCGCACCCCGGCAACCGAGGCGGCTGCCGAGACCGTGGCCCGTTCGATGACCGGATCGGTCATCATGGCCTACGACCCGGCCCAGGTAGCCGACGGCGCCCAGGTGACGGTGGTCACCGGCACCCAGTTCGCCGTGAGTGCTCCATCGACGCCAGTCGCAAATGGTTCTTCCCCCTCGTCGACGTCCGGAACAACGGCTACGACCGCCCCGACCGCAGCAGCGATCGCCGCTCCGTCACCGGCCACCTCGAATCTCCAACCGTGGGACCCCCGAGCGTGCCCGGCCGGCGCCACCCCGACCGCTCCGGTACCTAACCCGACCTGAATCGGGCACGGTGTCACCTTGAAGGAGTTCGCGGTGTGGGACAAGTCGTTCATAAATGATGACGAGGGAGTTGACCCGGTCTCACGGTCAGGGTGCCCCANNCTTGCGATTAAACCCTGATCTTCCGGTCAGGCCGTCTCCGTTTGTCCCTCCTGGGGATCGGATAGCGCGTTCTTGGCGGTCTTGTGGTTCCTTTCGGCCGTCCGGGCCCCGGCGTCATGGATTTTGGCGCATGCGCCGGAGTGCCGATCGCCACGCGCAGTCGACGAAACCCCCTTCGAACCCGCGCCGGAGTGAGCAACGACGGATCGAGGCGCCTCTCCCATGGGAGGCGCATGTCATCGACAAGCCCGCGCGCCAGGCGAAGTTGGGTGTAGGCCGCCGCGACGAGCCACGTCCATCGATCAGCCTGCTCGGGCATGCGCAGCGCTGGGGTGGTCCATCCGAGCGTCGACTTCAAGAAGCGGAACGAGTGCTCGATGTCGAAGCGTCGAAGATACGCGCGCCAGCAGAGCTCCAAGTCGACCTCGCCGGGTCCGGACCACCAGAGCCATAGCGTCTTCTTCACGTGCCCTGGCGGCCTGGGAAGGCGCTCGACGTCGACGCGCACCACGGTGCCGCGCACGATCGGCAGGCCGCTTCCCTTCCACCGGCGCTTGTTGTAGAGCCGGGGGTGTAGCCCACGCCATGCGCTCACCTTCACCGTCCCATAGCGCGCGTCGTGCGTCTGGANNCTTCGCGTCAGGGGCGGTCCACGTTTTGGGCTCGGACAACGCGAACCGGGCACCGTGGCGCGGCCGGCGTCCGGGCGTGCTCGGCGGCCACACCGGGGGGTCGTGGTGAAAGACTCGTTGCGGGCTGATCCGCACCACGACCTGGGCGTGGATGTCGGCGAGCTCGGCGCCCAAGGCGATGGGGTCGTAGCCGGCGTCGAACACGAACGTGGGCGCGGCGTCCGATACGGAGAGGCCTGCCACGAGGCGGCGGATCTGCGAAACGGTCGCCGTCGTGGCGTCCTCGCCGGGCTTGAGCCGCGTCACGTCGACGGGGGCAGTCCACGCGTCCGGCGCCCAGTCAAGCTGGCAGATCCACTGATAGCTCCAGCCTGCGACGACCGGCCGACCCGAGGTGCTCGCCGACGGTGAGTAATAGAACGCGCGCTCAGGGCTCGTGGCCGCGTAGCGCCGCCCCCACGTCGACGAGTCGACGGCGAAGACCTGCGGCCAGCCGTCCGGCTGGTGCGCCACGAGGAGCTCGCGTAGGCCATCCTCATCGACCGAGCCGAGCGCCAGCGCCTTGTAAAGCGAGCCGTGGCTGCGCCGAAAGGCCGGCTCCAGGCTGAGCGCGGGGACCGAGCAGACCCGCTCCGGCGAGCACAGGGCCGCGTCGCACAGCTCAAACAAGGCATCGCCCCAGCTCGGCAGGCATCGACGAAGCGACCGGCGGAAAACCACGAGGTCGGGCTGGCTCGGTGGATGTCGGCGGTCTGATCCTGGGTGTCGAGGCATGTCCGATCGTATGACTACTATCGGACACCAAAGCTGGGATACTTGAGCCCGAGGACGAGCACGACATGGCCACGAAGCGGACCCAAGCGCGCTTGAGCGCCTACGAGCGCCGCTATCGCGCGCTAGCCGAACAGCTNNGCCGACATCGGCTATATCGCGTCAGGAAGCGTCGCCTCGCGCTACAACCAATGCGGCAAGTCCAACTGCGCGTGTCACGACGACCCCCCGAAGCTCCACGGCCCTTATTGGCGATGGACGGCCAAGATCGACGGCAAGACCGTCAATCGGCGGCTTTCTGAACGCGAGGCCCATCTCTACAACGAGTGGATCGC
>PLIG01000102.1:3862-5346 GCA_003139255.1 Acidimicrobiaceae bacterium
GTGCCAGGGTTTAATCGCAAGATAAAGTTCCACCAATCAACCGACGCGAGGTAGCGCCGAACACCGGGTCTGAGCGATGCCGTGCAGTGAGGTCACTGTCCAACGCCACCCGGCGAGGCGAAATAACCGGCATCATTTTCGCCCGGTCATGCCACAGGCCCAACCCCGCTCGCGAGAGGCAGCATCCGACACTCAATCGCCGGTCGAGACGATCACCAACACTGTTCGGGGATAGGGCATCACCTAGCTGACGTTAGGCCGATTCGCCATACTACTCGTGTGCAGCTGCGAACGAGGAGTGAATCAGACCTCGGCGCGTGCACCGAGCTGGTTCGTCTCATCCATGATCAAGACGGCTGGCCGCCGCACTGGCCGGAAGACCTTCGCCGGTTCATTGTGGCGCCCGAAGAGCTCGCCGCCTGGGTAGCCGAGGATGGGGCCTCGTTGAGTGGGCATATTGCCCTGCATTCGTCAGGCTCAGCGGCGACGATGGAGGCTGCCTGTCGGGCTACCGGGCTTCCGCGTAGTCAACTGGCGGTGATCGCCCGCCTGTTTGTTGCTCCGAATACGCGCCGCGCTGGCGTCGGCCGAGCTCTCCTCGCCACGGCGACGGCGGAGGCCCACAACAGAAACTGTGTCCCCGTGCTCGAGGTCGCTCCTGCGTTCGAGTCTGCGGTCGACCTGTACGAATCATGCGGCTGGACCCGCGTTGACGAAGTCCAGGCCCGGTTTCGGGATGGATCCTCTGTTCCGGTGTACGTCTATGTCGGCCCGGCACCCAGGACGCGAGAATAAACACTCAGCCAGCGGTATGGGGCACCCTCCGGGGTGAGTGGAGCCGTGCGATGTTATAGGACGGTCTGCTGCCTTCGTCGTAGTGAGCGCCTGGGGTGAAATAACGGCACCTCTAGCCCAGGCCAGTCGAATACATGTTGCGGTCAGAATCAGCAGTTATGGGTGCCGTGCGCGATAAGGGACTAGTCCCAGATCTGTCTGATAGGCGTGGCTGGCGGCCTCACGTTGGTCACACCTCTAACCGTTCAGATTGGATGATCGGGTGAAGGAGAATACGCCGTCGGTGGCCACCAGCAGGAACCCACCCCGTCCCGCACCGATGAGACGCCGGCTGGGTAACCGGAGCACTTCGGCCGAGAATGCGTCGAGCGAGAACCGGTCGGTCAGACGCCGGGACCCGGCAAACCAGCTCGATTATTCATCGGACGGCTTGTTGACGATACTGGTCCGCGACGCCTGAACCTTGGACCCTCCTCGGGTTTCCTCCTCTTGTATCGCAAAGCGGATAAAGCGGGACGCCCGGCGGCGGACGCGCCGTTCCAGTCGCTCAACGTGAGTGGAAGCAAGCCGGGGACTCTTGGCGTGGGGGGCCCGGTAGAACCGGGTTTTCGCTAGCTCGACCAGGAACAGGTAGACGACCACCATCCCGAACAGGATTAGGAAGAATGTCGTCGGCAGCGGCGTGAAGC
>PLIG01000151.1 GCA_003139255.1 Acidimicrobiaceae bacterium
GCGCAGGCGGTAGAGCGAGCCTCGACGGCAACCTCATCTCAGCGGCTGGCCGAGGCGGTACCCCAGCCCGACTTTAGGCGGACGGCGGAGGCACTGGCGCTGGCCTGGCGGCTGGAGCCGGCGGTTACTAGTGGCGAACTGGCGGCGATGCTGCGGGCGGCGGCCGCAGCACGTGGCGCTGAGGAACGAGAGGGAAGAGTCGAGGTGGTACTGACCGGGCCATCTGAGCCGGATGCCCCTACTCGTTCAACGGAGGCGGTGGTGGTGGATGTGGTCGCAGGAGCCCAGCGGGAGCTCCTCCTAGTCACGTATGCAGCCTTTCGGTACCCGCCGCTGGTGGAGGCACTGAAGGCGGCGTGCCACCGGGGAGTGCGGACGCGGGTCGTCATCGAGACGCTCAGTGGTGCGCGCGGCCTGCTCAACTCTGACCCTGCTCTGGCCTTCGTCGGAGTCGCTGGGCTTGAGCTCTACCACTGGCCTGTTGAGCGGCGGCCCGGCACGGTTCCGGGTCGGCTTCACGCGAAGCTGGTAGTGGCAGATCGGGAGGTTGCGTTCGTCACGTCAGCCAACCTGACCGGCAGTGCCATCGAGAACAATCTTGAGTGCGGCCTTCTCGTGCACGGTGGTCCGGTTCCCCGCCGACTCGCCGGTCATGTCGCGGCTCTCATGCGCGAGGGCGTTCTGCAGCCGCTCGCGCGCGCACAACCAAACCTGCGCCCGCCATCGCCATAATCGGCCGAACACCCGACGCGGATGCGCGCTACCCGCAAACGGCAGTCAGCATACTGACCCAGTGACCTCAGGTGCGATGCGGATGCCTNNCGGCAAGCCATCGCGGCACAGCGACCCGCTCAGTTCTCGCGACCTTGAGTACCAAAGGTTGACGTTGAGCTGCATGGGAAGATGAGGGACCGGCGTGGGGTCCCAGTTGACTCGTTCGTGCACAAGCCGTCCATCTACTCGCCATCGAATGCCGTCTGGGCGCCATTCAATCTCATAACGGTGGAAATCGACGGCCGAATCAAAACCGAGGTCTATGAGGACGGGTGTCCCGCGATAGCCGTATTCCAGCTTCGTGCCATCTTGCCCAGGGTTGAAGTACACGTTGACGAGCATCCTCGTCGGGTCTTTGCCCAGGAACTCGATATCGATTTCCTGGCGGGGACTGTTGCGATGGAGGAACATGCCCGTGACGAGGCCGGGCACGCCGGCCGTCCGGATGGCGGCGACGAAGCTGCCGTACACGAAGCGACCTCGCGAGGCGATAGATCCCGACGTGTAATTCCGCACCGGGGACTTCTCCTCACGCAAGATCAGCTCGGCAACGCCGTGGCCGTCGACAGCGACGTTGCGCGGCGAGAACAGAGCCAGGTTGCTCGGAAACGTGTCGTCGCGCAACCACCAGGCGCCCTCGTCCACATGACCCCCATTGACATTGAAGCCCACCACATCGTTCATGGCCCGGGCAATCATTGGAGGCCGCTGCAGTGCGACGCCGTCCCAGGCGGAGCGGGGAGCGATCCACGGCGAGCGGTCGCTCTTCATGGGCCTCCCGCGAGGAGCAGGGTCGTCGGCGGGGCCAGGGCGAGCACCGACCAGAGATCTCTGGAACTGATCCGCGCATTCCGGGTACGCGTGGCTGGGGTACTCGCAACCGAGGAACTCGGACAGCAACTGCCACTTGTCAGGATGTCCGACAGGTAGGATCAGTTGAGCGCCGGGGCCGAACGCGGCGAGTCGAGNNGCGTCGGCCGCGAACCCAACCGTCGTCGGCGCTGCTTCGCGCGCAGTCGCCGTGGCCCGCTGCCGACCGGTCGTCAGAATGAATCGCGCGTTCCTATTCCTTCTCGCGACTTCGATCCAGGTTTCGGGGGCAAGGGACCCGACGTTCACGTATGCATTGAACACAGTGTCGCGCTTACCGCCGCAGACGCGGGCGTGTTCGGACGGGGGAAGGTGCGTAACATCGCTGCAGCAGCGGTAGCCCAAGATCGACAGCGCCGTCGCTAGCGCAGTAAGACCCGAGCCGTCTTGCCCATACGCGAATACTGGCCCAGGCAAGCGTGCGCTCCGTGCCAGCAGAGGTCTCTCGCGACTCACGACACCGATTGCCGAGAGAACGGGCAGCACTGAATAGGAGTTGGTAGATGGGGAATCCACTCTTTGTTCGATGATCGATCGCGCGACGGCGACGACTTCGAGCTGCTGGAACTGGTGGTTCATCCACAGGTCGACCGGACCTCTCACCGGCAGAAGGGCGAGTAGTCGTTCGGCTCCGCGGCGGGATAGCACGTAGCCCGAGAGTTGCCACAGTCCGGTCACCGGTGCGAACAGTAAGTCGGACACTGGATTCTTCTCTGCCTGACCGCCTGCTTCCCGATACGACAAGTAGAGCAGGTCGNNTCGAAGTCCACGCCCTCGTCGCGACGAGCCATGAGCTCCGTCCAGGCCCTGTCGAGGATCGGGACGAACCGCCGGGTGAAGTAGGTGTCATCCTCGAGGATGAGCGTGTAGGGGCTGCCTTCGGCGGCGATCTGGCGCCAGACCTCGATGTGAGATAGAGCGACGGCCACTTCCTGAGGGGTCATGGAGATCAGCCGGCTGTGCCATGCGCCATTGCGGCCCAACACCGGTATCGGCTGGACGAAGAGCTGCTCCGCTAGCGAGTATCGGGTGTTAACGGCGCTGGTGGTTGGAAGGTCGGCGAGGTACCTTGCGTCGATAGCCGAGAAACGCCTAGTCATGGCCGCGAGAGCCCTGCCGGTGTTATCGCGCATCCTTTTGACCTCTCGACTCATGTTGTGCCATCGGACAGGCTTCCGATCCAGGCTGATCACGTAGATCCGTCCGATTGCGGTTGTCGGTGATCTCGATCCGAACGTGGCGGATGCCGACCTGCCTAGGCGTCTGGTGCGGAACGCAGCACGCTCTCGCAGCCGGACGAAGAAATCGGCGTCTGTCGTAAGGTTCAACAGCGCCGTGCCCGCATCTCTGGTTCGTGCGCGTGCTGCGCTGCTCGCAGTTGGGGAGTCACTGGTCCGGATGCCAGAGTCGCCAGTTCCGCGCGTCAGTGCGATAACTGAGAGGCCACCGGCTGACAGACAAAGATGCCCAATCCGTAAGTAGACTGAAGTTGCGGGCCGCGCCGGCACATTCGGAACTCATCGAGTGTGCGACTAGGCTCGCCGTGAGGTTGCCAGGCCCGGTCGTCGACTGGATGTCCATACGGCTTACCGGCTGAGTCATGAGCATCCGAGTCGCCCGAGCAAGAGCTAGCCGGAGGATGGGATGGCCAGGAGGGGCGATGATCGGGTTGTTGTTGACGTAGTAGATCCAATCAGGTGACCACACGTCCCCCTGTGCGAACACATTTACGTCGATCATACTGTCCGTACTGCCGTCGTAGCACAGCGGTTGGATCTTCAACAGATCATCACCGAACAGCGGCTCACAGTCCCCGCCCTGGTATTCCTCGTCGGCGTCGACGTAGAAGCCTCCAAGAGCGACTAAGTAGCACATGCGGAAGAAGTCGCAACGCATCGCTGGGTGGTGACACAGATCGAACGCCGCCACGTGGCGGGGGCCGAACCGTTTGCATATGAACCGTCGGGCGCTGCGATCGTCGAAGAAGACGCGCTGGAACCCCTGGCCGGCCATCGGTGCCCAGCTATCAAGACACGCGCGCACGTCCGTGGGTACATCTCCGACGTCGTGCCAGAATTGGATGACCACTCTGGGAATGACCCGAACCGGCTGGCGTGCCCAATCCGACGGCCTCTCTCGAATCAATCGGCGCATGTATTGAGAGCGGAGGGTGTCGTCTTCTGCGATCCGAAAGGGATCCGAGCGGAGCCGTCCTGGGGCCTGTAGTGTCTCACGCATCTCCGCATCCAACTTTGACATCCGATCATAAGCTGGTGGCGAAGGTGGCTAGCGGAGTAGATGGCCGTGAAGTGTGCCGGGTAGATCGATCGGCCGAGCACGCAGACGCCCGCGGGTTCTCCGGTAGGCGGCCGCGGTCACGATGAGGCCGGAGCCGTGAGCATGGGCTACGACGATGTCGAGGCAACGGGCGGGCGGACCACAGCGAGCCACGCTCTACTGCGAACTGTGCGTGCCTCGCTGTCGCTCCCGTTCCTGCGCCGTCCGCTCAGCCCCCTCGCGGTTCAGCTGGTCGCG
>PLIG01000224.1 GCA_003139255.1 Acidimicrobiaceae bacterium
CGAGTCCCATCATCTCCACCATAAAGTCCTTACTCCAAACCCCAACTTTCGAGTTGTGGCCGGCCACTCCTACCTTGACCCCCTTACTCCAACCGGGGGCCATTCCAGGGGCCTGAGGCCGTGAACCGACCGAGACCAGTTCTTCGGGCGGCACAGATTCGGTGCCCCGTGAAGAGCGAATCTCCTCGAACTCCCCTCCAACCGGAACGAGGATGTCGAACGGCTCCTGATACGTCCGATCAGAGACCCGCTCCTCGTACACGTAGAGCCGCTTGAATACAGTCTGATTGAGGAGACGGCGCGCCTCTGGCCCCATTCGTCGATACAGCTCGTAAGGCTGCTGAGCGATGTCAAGCGCTGCATCGATGAGCTGCGCACCGACGTCGAGTCCCGTGGCGATGTCTTCCATCTCGTCTTCTAGCTTGAGCCGTTGGTCCCGGATCTTGGCCAGCTTGGCTCGCACTTTGGCGACCGGCATGCCCTCTTCGGCGACTAGGTCCAAGAGGTGCTCTTCCTGGCGGTCAAGTCGCTGGATCTGAATCGTGAGATCGTCGCGTCTCAGTTTCGTTGAGCGTTCTTTGTCGTCCAGCGCCTCCTTCAGCTCGCCTCGCACCCAGCTCGCGAAGTCGGGTGTGACGCGGAGCCGGTGGTATTCGTCCTCGACCTTCTCTTCGATTGTGTCAATATCCAAATACCTGCTCGTACAGACGTGCTCTTGCTTGCCCCGGCAGAAGAAGTAGAAGTACTCATACCCAAGACGACTAGCAGTTCGTTGAATGATGATTCGTGACTCCCGTCCGTTATCACGGCACAGGCCACACCAGAGACTGCCCTTCAAGTAATGGTGGAACTGCCGCTTGCGGACGCCTTTCCCGCTGCGGGTTCGTACGATCTCTTGCACTCGTTCGAACAGCTCTGGCGTGACCAGCGCCTCGTGGCGCCCCTTGAACTCTTCGCCCTTGTAGGTGACCAACCCCATGTAGTAGCGATCTTGGAGCATGCTGCTGAGCTTCGAGGTCGACACGGGGCCCTCTGGATAGCGCCCAGGTCGAGTCCGCAGACCCCGGTCGGTCAGGGTCTCGACAAGTTGTGCGACGCTGTAGTCGCCGGTGGCATAGAGCTCGAAGGCCAGGGTCACAAGTGCGGCCCGCTCAGGATCAAGAACGACCGTTCGAACCTCGTGTCCTTCGAAGTCTTCCCGAACGTTGCGGTAGCCAAGGGGCGCCCGTCCGAGGGTCCCGCCCTTGCGTGCCTTTTCGCCCATCTTGTAGGAGATGTCGGCTCCATCTCCTCGGGAGCGGAACTCGTTCATCGCGGCGAGGATGCCATGCATGAGCTGACCTTCGGGAGACTCATCGATGTGCTCGGTGGCTGAGATCAGGCTGACGTTGTGCTGGCGCAGTGTCATGAGCACGATGGCATCATCCACGCGATTGCGATTCATCCGGGAGAGCTTGTAGACGAGGACATAGTCGACGTCTCGCTCGGTGCGGATGCGCTCAAGCATCGCCTGAAACTCGACACGCTTGTCCATCGAGGTCGCCGACTTTCCTGGCTCGACAAACTCGCCGACGATCTCGATCCCAAGCTGCTCAGCCTTGCGCTCGCATGAGCGACGCTGAGCCGGGATCGAGAGGCCCTCGGGGTCGTAGTCGGTATTCACCTGGGCGGAGCTGCTGACTCTCAGGTACAAGACGGCACGTTTGCGCGTGACCGAAGGTAGGTCTGGCCCCAGTTTGCGCTTGGTTGTGGTGACTTCTGACATGGCGCTATTTCCTCCTCGATTCATCGCTCGACTCGTCTTCAAATCGCGACGCCCCGTCCTGGGTAGGGCGGGGCGCTGTTGCAAGTTCTGGTTTGGTCATGGGTAGCTCCTATTCATGGTGATGGCTCAAAGAGGGGTGGGGTGGATGCCATGAGGCCGATCTGGAGCAGACGAACCTGTACGGCCGTCCAGGACGTCTCGAACCGTTGGGCGAGCCGCCTCGGGTCATGCATCCCCAGTTCGAAGTAGTAGTGGCGCATCCAGTGGGCCGGCATCAGGAGACAGGCGGCGAAGTAGTCGCAGACCTGTTCGGCTCGCTCGTGAGCGGAGATGCCTTCGAGGCCCGGGTAGAGGACCTTGATGAATGGATTGTCGAGCACGTGCTTGAACTCGTGGGCGATCGAGTACCGCTGTCTAGCTGGCGACTCGTCGTCGTTGACGACGATGATCCATCGGCCCTTGTTCCAATGGACAGCTCCGGAGACCGGGCAAGGCCTCATGCGTTCGATCTCGATGCGGGGCAGATCAGCGATGATGCTCTCGGGTACCGGCGGCAGAAGGACACGCGAGCCGGAAAGCAGCAGATTGGCCTGGATCTCGGCTAACTGCATGGCCTCTTGCATGGAGAGTGGGCGGATCGGGACAACATCACGCAGCTTCCTTATGACGTCGTTCATGGCGCCCTCCATTCCCACCGGTGTATTTCTGTTCCAGAAGTTCGAAGTGCGCTTGAAGTTGTCGGACTGCATCAGGTGGAAGGTCGTAACGGCTCCGGAGGTAGGGCGCGAAGCTGGGCAACCCATCACTGAAGTGGGCTGCCACAAACAGCTCAGTCGTCTCCAGTTCGAGCACCTTGGCGACGCGATTGAGAGACCTTGGATCGGGGTTCTGATAGAGCCCCCGTTCCAGCCGGGACCACCAGCGCGCATCGACGCGGGCCGCAGACGCCGCCTTGGCGATCGACAGACCGCGGGTCTCCCGCTGCTCTTTGATGATTTCTCCTACTGACTGTCTCATCTCACTTGTCACGACAAACTCCCTGGTCACAGCCCATATTCTACCAGTGAACGCGGATGAGGATCCGGTGCATTTCTCCAATTCCGGCCCCACGTTTTCCACAAATCCTTGGGAATTTCGCCAGAGAAGGGGTTGGGGGGAAGGACGCCGTGGCGCCCTTCCCCCGTGCATGGCTACTGCTCCGCCTTGGTGCGCTTCGACCCAGACGGTGGGGCGAACCCCATCGGCGGCTGCTCGGCCTTCGGGCTGCGGCGTCGGGGAGTCTTCGGTTCGGCAACCTCGGTGGTTGCCTTCTCGAAGAGAGCCCCGATGGCTGCCTTCTTGGCCGTGGCCTCCCGGTCGATGTCGTCCAGGGCCGCAGTGGCTCGCTCAGCCAGATCACCTTCGGCTACCTTGCGCTGCAGGTGAGCGTCGATGGCTTCTCGGATCTGGTCGACGATGGTCGTGCCCTCAAGTTGCGCCACAAGCGTGAGCAACTCGGAGACGCCGTCATCGAGGCGGACGGCGATGGTCTTCATGACGCCCTCCTCTGGGTCTGGAGCCGCTGCCAAGGACGGCAGTAGCTGATGGGTGGAACCGGTACATACATTTGAGGTACCTCCTCGGTGCTGGTGCGGCCGACGATCCCCTATTGGAATCGTGAGTACGGCCGCAGGACACCGACGAGGCGTCACGCCGCTTCCCGGAGTGGAGGAGGTTTGCGCCCCAGTCGCTTCCAGGCCATGTCGACATATCCCGGGTTGATCTCGATGCCCAGCCAATCCCGGCCCAGACGCTCAGCCACCTGGGCCACGGTGCCGGACCCCATGAACGGATCTAGTACTCGGCCTCTTCTGGTAGCTCCATTGCAGGAGCAGCCGGGCTCAAGTGGCCCGGGTTGGCGCAGGACTCGCCATCGGTTGGGGTAACGGCGCACATGGGTCTCAACGGTCGAGGCTGGTTTGCGCTCGCCCAGGACGAAGGTCTTGCCGGGACCAGCCTTCCAGGGGATGCCACACGCCACACAGACCTTGAGCGGACAGGTCGCCAGCAGTGGGCGCTCGACCAAAGCCTGCGGGAAGGTGGCGAAGTGTGCCCCCCGGAAGCTGGCTGTCGGGATACGCCAGACATCGCCGACGTTCTTACCGAGGAGATGACCGGGGATCCCGGCCAGGCGGGCCCGATGAAGCCCGGAGTTCGATCCGGACAAGGGACCTGCCCAATCGGGGCGCTTGCTAGTTCCCTCCTTCTCGGACCTGGATCCGCCCGACGTGTGTGGAACCCTCACGGCATCCAAATCGAAGTAATACCGCGGCGAGCGCACCAGGAAGTAGACGCTGTCGTAGGTCGTGTTGAAACGATCGGTGACACTCGACGGCATAGGATTTGTTTTCGCCCAGGCGATTTTGTTCCTTACGATGAGTCCGTCTTCGGCCAGCGCCAAGAGCAATCGCTCGGGTGCCAGGAGGAGGCTCTTGGCCGCTGCCCCGTAGCGAGGGTGCCGGGAGTAGGAGTCCCCGAGATCGATCCAGATCGAACCGGTAGGAGTGAGTACCCGCGCAACCTCGGCGAAGACGGCCCGGAGCTTGGCCACCCAGTCATCGACCGTCGCCTCCAGACCGATCTGTCCTGCGACGCCGTAGTCCCGAAGCAAGAAGAACGGTGGACTCGTGATGACACAATCGACCGAGGCATCTGAAAGCCTGCGCAGGTGCTTCAAAGTGTCACCGATCAGGATGGTGTTGCGAGGTGTGTTCATGGCGTCTCTCCGGCGAGGAGGCCGACGGCGCCCTCAAAGAGGGTGACCATAAACAGCGACCAGGCCTCGGCTGGTTGACGCCCGCAGCAGTCAGTGATGACCCCAGCTCGCCGCTGGTCCGGGGCGGTCCAGAGCACCCGCGGGAAGACGCCTCGGCTTGCCTGCTCGGTGCCGCTCGACCAGTAGGCCCGGTAGGTGTCGAGTTTGGTGACGAGCGTTGTTGGGCTCTCAGATCCCAAATCGACCTCGAGCATCCACGAATCCTCATACTCGCCACTGGCGATCCGAATGAAGGCATCGGGCTTTAGGACAGCCCGCCCGCCGCCCCGCCCGGGGAAGTAGCGCCAGCAGTCAGGCTCGGCAGTGAACTCCAG
>PLIG01000205.1:0-41009 GCA_003139255.1 Acidimicrobiaceae bacterium
GCAGCGAGGTCTGGCGCCAACTCGCCACGGTGGGCACTGCTGCGGCGAGCGCTGTCGGCGTGAGGCCGTCCAGATAGAAGAAGCGAAGCAGCGACCGGAGCCTGGTGGTCATCGACTTCGCGGAGGCGACCTTGCATCGCTGGCACTCGGCCAGCACGAACTCGGTGACCGTGGCGGTGGTCAAGCACTCCAGCTGGAGCTCACCCTCGGCTGGCAACCACGACAGGAACGTGCGGGCAACATCGACGTAGCAACGAATGCTCGATGCCGACAGACCGCGTTCGTCGATCAGGTATCGCGTGTAGTGCTCGATCAGCAGCTCGACAGGCATGCTCGCAATGCCAGGTTCGACAGTCGGGATGACACCGATGCCGACCAAATGGTGGAGCAATGGAGTCGTCTTGCGTATCGACAGCGAGCTTACGTAGCCGACAGCCCTTCTCCAGCACAGGAACTGTTCGACATGTGCTGCCGAGAGGTCCCCTGCGCCCAGCTGCTTGCTGTCAAGCCAGCGGCTCATTTGGGCCATCACATAGAGATGGTCGCCCGTCGATCTGTAACCCTGTTCGGTCAGATCCTCCTCGAAACCAGTGACGTAGGGCGCCAACGGCCCCGTTACCCGCACATGCATTCGTTTGCCCATGATCGGTCCTCTCTCTGGTTGGTTCCAAAGAGAAGCTTTGATCGGGCCACCTGATTATGCCGAGTTTCTCAACACCTGCATGCCCCCTCAGCAGGCCAAACTCAACCCGTCACTGCAATCCTCGGCATAATCCGGAACTCGGCATAAGCGGACAACATCGTGGTCCACTGCGACACCGAGGATCAGACCCGCAACCTTCAGGTTGCTGTCGCCGACCGGCTCGGGGCTTTGGGCCTTGAGCTGCATCCCGAAAAGACGAAGATCGTGTACTGCAAGGACACGAACCGCCGAGGCATTGCGGAGCACACCAGCTTCGACTTTCTCGGCTACACCTTCAGGGGTCGTCTCGCCAAAGGGCAAAGAGGGCTCTTCGTGAGCTTCTCACCGTCGATGAGCAAGACGGCAATGAAAGCGGTCGGCCTGACGATCAGGGCCTGGCACCTCAAGCGTCGCAGTGGAGCGGACCTGTCCGACATCGCCGAGGGCATCAACCCTCAGGTGCGAGGTTGGATCAACTACTACGGGGCCTTCTATCACTCCGAGTTGTACTCCCTTGCGGCCCGCATCGACCAGCATCTGGTCCGATGGGCGCTGCACAAGTTCAAGCGTCTGAAGCATTGCCACAAACGAGCATGGGCATGGTTGCACGCTGTTCGTCAGCGCGAGCCGAAGCTATTTGCTCATTGGGCACTTGCCTCAAGCACCCGACGCCGACCTGTGGGAGCCGGATGACGGGAGACTGTCACGTCCGGTTCTGCGAGAGCCGGGGGGTGAGATTCCCCCCGGCTACTCAACCCCGATCCTCGCCTATGGCCGTGGCCCGATTGGCCCTACTCGTTCTCGAGGATCAAAGGAAGGCGAAGGGCGGAATCCCCGGAGAGCGACTGGCAAAGAGCTTGGACTTGTTGGCTGCCAGCTCCTTCGGGGTCCATCTGGAGTCGCGCTTGAGCTCCCCGGCGGGTGCCCAGCCCTGCAAGACCCATACTGACCCGCCGAAGACGACGAAGTTCTGTCCCGAGATGTCCGAAGCCTCGTCACTTGCGAGGAACGTAACCATCGGAGCCACGTTCGCGGGGGAGAACGCGTCGAACGTCCCTTCCTCTATCTTGCCCATCTCTCCGAAGACATCCTCGGTCATACGCGTCCGGGCCCGAGGCGAGATCGCGTTGACGGTCACGCCGTAGCGCTCGAGCTCCCGAGCGAAGATGATCGTCATAGAGGCGATCCCGGCTTTCGCCGCGCCGTAGTTGACTTGGCCGACGTTGCCGAAGAGGCCGGATTCGGAAGCGGTGTTGATGATGCGCCCCGAGACTTCCTCTCCGGCCTTGGAGCGGCTGCGCCAATGGACGGCCGCAAAGTGCGACATGGAGAAGTGCCCCTTCATGTGGACCCGGATCACGTCGTCCCAGTCCGACTCGTCCATGTTGAAGCTCATCTTGTCCCGGAGGATCCCTGCGTTGTTCACCAGGACGTCCAGCTTTCCCCAGCTCTCCACGGCCTGGTTGACGAGACTTTGGGCGCCGGCCCACGAGCTCACGTCGTCGGTGTTGATAGCGGCCACCCCGCCAGCGCTGGCGATGTCCTCGACGGTCTGCTCGGCGGGGCTGCGGTCAGCGCCTTCACCCGAGCGTGCCGCGCCGACGTCGTTCACGATCACTTTGGCGCCCTCGCTGGCGAGCAGAAGGGCCTCCTCTCGCCCAATGCCTCGTCCAGCGCCGGTGACGATGGCGACCTTTCCGTCGAGCATTCCCATGGTCTTCTCCTTGTTCTTGCCTTTTTTGGCTCTTCCGGCCACGTTGACGCGGGGCCCGGTACCCAAGCAGCATGGCCGACTCTTCAGGCCAGGGTCAAAGTCGCAGAGGAGGCCGTTGATTGGCATGGTCGTGCTTCGATCTGCGCAGTGCGGGTCCTTGCCGCGAATGACCTTTGGCCCTTGTCTCTGCTTCGGCTGCGGACCACTCTGAATCTATGGACGTGCTCATCCCCGACACCACGGTCGCTGCCGCTGGCCGGCTTGCCGGCGAGCTCACTCGGCGCGGTCACAAGGTGCAGACGTGCAAGAGGCTGGGTCAGGGACCAGGGTGTGCGGTCCTCGACGAGCGGCCGTGTCCTTTGAAGGGGGCCTCTGTGGACGTGGTGCTGCGCATTGGCGGTCCGGGGGCGCTGCGGGGGCCGGGTGATGGCGCTTCGTGCGCCGTCACGTGCCGGGTGCCGCTGGTGCTGGTTGACGTCGAGCTGGCGGACCCACTGGTACGTCTTGCCGCTTCGGTCACCACCGAAGCCGATGCGATCCCGGCGGTGGAAGCGGTGGCGGCCGGGCCGCTTCGTGCCCACACGGCGGTGGCGGACAGGGTCATGCGTGACGACCTGGAGCGCATGGGCACCGACGCGGTGGGTGTGGGCGTCGAGGTACGGCGCCGCTCGGGGCGCATGTCGGTCGAGCTGTGGCGTGGGCCAGACATGACTCGCGGCGAGGCCCAGAAGGTCGTTGCTCACGTCGTCGAGGCAGTGAGGGAGTACGACAGCTGGGCGCGGGGCGTCGATGTGCACGTGCACGGTGTGCTGGCTAAGTCGGGGGGTTGAGACGCGAAGTCGTCGGGTTCAGGACCATGCCCTTATATGTGCACGGTGGGACCTGTCGGCTCGAGGTGCTGGTCAGATCGATCTACGAAGACGGGTCCCCGGGTTCAGATCGATGGCAGGAGCTGTCTCGCCAGTGCGTTGATGTCGTCGAGGACGACAGGCGCGGTGATCAGGAGCTGCACGCTGCCCTTCAGCACGACGATGGTGTTGTTCTGGAATTGCCCCGAGCCCCTCGTCGAGGAGTAGGCGGCGTCGCCCAACCCGGGCACGTCGGTGGTCGGCTCACCCTGCTGTTGGAAGCCCTGCTTGCCCGCTGCGAAGGTCGCGGTGTCCTCGCCGGTCTGGAACCGGATGGTCACAGGTCCTGGGGACCCGCTGTACGTGCACACCGTGACCGTGCCGTTGACCTGCGAGGAGGGGCTCTGCACGTTCAACCCGAGCGCCTGGTCGACCTCCGACACCGGCGCCTGGCCGCACGACGGGGTTGTTGGCGACGCGGTGGCGCTCGAACCCGAGCTCTGTCCAGTGGTGGAGGTGGGGCTCGCCTCCTCTGAGGTGGTGGTGCGTGGAGGAACCTTGCCAGCCGGATTGTTCGAGCTGGAGCACCCTGCCACGCTGAGAACGATGCCCGCGAAGGCCACCCCTGGGAGCCAGAGTCGTCGCATCGTTTCAGGGAACCACGTACCCGAGGATCGGGTAGCCGCCGTCGTTGGATGCTGCGGGGTCGAAGTAGCCCGACTCCCAAACCGAGACGCTGTCGCCCTGTGCGTCGACGGGCCCCGAGTTCCCCGAGACCATGTCGATGTTGCCGTCTTTGACGCCGACCACCAGGCCGACATGGGGGCTGTACCCCTCCGCCATCGAGCCCCAGACGACCGCGTCGCCAGGACGAGGATCGTTGGTGGCTCCGGGCAGGAAGGTTCCGTGTGCCTGGCCCCACCCCACCCAGGTGAACGCATAGCCGTTGATCCCGGTCGTGTTCACGCCGTTTAGCACCCAGACCCATTGGGCGAAGTCGGAGCACCACTCTTCCGACGCGGTGCCAGGAGCACATCCGGTGGCCGTCCCCCGACCGAAGAACGCTGTGTACCCGTTGCAGTTCGTATCGGGAGGGTTCTCCACGACCGCGCCGTTGAACTGGTCCTGGCTCTCGGCCAGCTGGACGATGGCGTCTGGGAGCCCCGGTGAAGGCCCACCCACGTACACGTGCACCACGGTGCCTCGGTAGACAAGTGCGGAAGGGTCGGACCCGATCGTGGTCCCGCCACCCGAGTACTGACTCAGGTCGTAAGCGTTCCACGGGTGCCCCCGCTGATTGTCGTTCACGTATTCGACGAGGTGGTCGGCCAGGGATCTGACGTAGACGTGAGCTACGGTGCCGTACAAGACCGCGGCCGGCAGGCCGATCATCGCTACGCCGCCGCCCGCGTCACCGGTGAGGTCGTACGCGTTCCACAAGTGCCCGCCTTGGCCGTCGTTCACGAATTCCACGAGGTCTCCCGACGAGGAGCGAACGTAGATGCTTACTGCGGTCCCGAGGAGCGCGCTGGCGGGGTCACCGGTCATCTGCACGCCGCCGCCCGCGTCACCGGTGAGGTCGTACGCGTTCCACAAGTGNNGGTCGTACGCGTTCCACAAGTGACCACCGGCGTTGTCGTCCACGTACTCCACGAGTTGACCGCCGCTGGATCGCACGTACGCGTGGACGACCGTGCCCTGGTAGAGCACGGCAGCAGGGTCGCCAGTGATTCCTCCACCGTTCGGCGCGGCCGACAGGTCGTAGAGGTTCCACGAATGTCCGGATTTGCCGTCGCTCGCGTACTCGACGAGATCCCCATTGCCCGAGCGAACCAGCACTTGCAGGACACCTGCCTGGTTGAGCACCGCCGGATCACCGTCTATCGGGCCGCCGTTTCCCGCGTCGGTGCTCAGGTCATAGACGTTCCAGAGGTTGCCGCCCTGGCCGTCGTTCACATACTCGACCAGGTCGCCACCTGTGGCNNACGATTGCCGCCGGGCTGCCTACGATGGCCCCACCCCCGCCGGCCGAAGCAGACAGGTCGTAGGCGTTCCAGGTTCGGCCCCATAACCCGTCGTTCACCCAGTCGACCAAATGGCTGTCGGCGCCGAGCGTGAACACTTGGAGCTCGCTCGGGCCGAAGTTGACCGGCGACGCGCGGCCGTCGATCTGAGGACCGCTCGCATATTGGGTCTGGTCGTACTCGTTCCAAAGATGGCCACCCGCTCCGTCGTTCACGAATTCCTCGAACGGGACCTGGGTGCCGGTGGGGGTCACAGCGGCGGATGCTGGCCCGGTGTTGACCGTGGCCGCCCACAGGATGACCCCGACCACCAACGATGCTGTCGCGACAGCGGTGGTGGTCTTGCGGGCGGGTCTTGTGCGGGCGAGAGGACTCGAACCTCCACCCCCGAAGGGACGGGGACCTAAACCCCGCGCGTCTGCCAGTTCCGCCACGCCCGCTTGCCCCCCTGTTCTTTAGGCCTGCTCTTGTCCAGTAGGTGCTAACCGCGGTCGGTGCCAACCTTCCCCGGGGGTACCAGCCTACTTGTGTGACCCGCCCCGGACGCGCAGCGTCACGCGATTGAAAGATCGAGTCGTAAAAGGTCGAGTTGGTCGACCCTGGACGGTCCCGCAGCTGCATCCCGAGTAGCCTCGCGTCATGCCCGCGCGTTTCCTACCCGATTCACCCGTTCGCACGCCCACCCCTGCCACGCTACGGGCTCCCATGACCTCTGACCTGGCCGCAGCGGACGTCTTTCAGCGTCTGCTGAAGGAGAGGATCATCTTCCTGGGCAGCGCCGTCGAGGAGACTCTCGCCAACCTGGTTTGCTCGCAGTTGCTGTTGCTTGCTTCCGAGGACGCCGAGCGTGACATAGCGCTCTACATCAACTCTCCGGGTGGTTCTGTGACCGACGGTCTGGCCATCTACGACACGATGCAGTACGTAAGCTGCGACGTGAGCACGATCTGCGTCGGTCTGGCGGCCTCGATGGGCCAATTCCTGCTCTGCGCCGGGACTCTGGGCAAACGCTTCGCCCTCCCGCACAGTCGGATCCTCATGCACCAGCCCTCTGGTCAGATGCAGGGTCAAGCCGCGGACATCGCCATCCAGGCGGAGCAGATCGTCTATCTGAAGAGGATGATGGCAGAACGGATCGCCCTGCACACCGGGCAGACGGTCGAGCGCATCGAGGCGGACTTCGACCGTGACCGTTGGTTCACCGCAGAAGAGGGCAAAGAGTACGGCTTCATCGACCGTGTCATCGAGCACTCTGTCGCTGAGGTTGCCCAGTAAGAAGCGTGAGAAGTCGGATGAACGGGGCGCCGTCGTGACCGAAGTGCAGGCCGATCGCGGGACAAACAGTGTCATCGACGAGGGGTCCGAGTCTCCCGAGCACCCAGGGGCGGCGGTGACGGCGGCCGCAGAGAGCGACCTCGAGCGGCGCACGGCGAAAGCGGCGGCGCGAGGTCACAAGCCGACGCGGGTTGTCGCCGCCAAGGTGAGCTTGAGGCAACGCATCGTTGACCTGTGGCGGTCGCGCGAGCTCTTTATCTTCCTCGTGCGCAAGGAGATAAAGGTCAAGTACATGAACTCCTTTCTCGGGTTCCTGTGGTCCATGCTGAACCCGGCTTTGACCCTCGCCGTCTTCTACGTGCTGTTCACGTTCTTCCTGCCGAACGGCATCCCGAAGTTCGTCATCTACATGTTCGCGGCGATGCTGGTGTGGAACTTGTTCCAGGCTTCGGTGCTCGGTGCGACCTCGACGATCGTCAACAATGCCGGCATCGTGAAGAAGGTTGCTTTCCCTCGGGAGATCCTCCCGCTTGCCTCGGTCGGTTCGGCATTCATGTTCTTCTTGTTCCAGTCGATTGTCCTTCTGATCTTCATGCTGGCCTTCCGGCATCAGCCGGACTGGAGCGAGGTGTGGCTGCTGATACCCGCTCTGGCTGCCATAATTGCTTTCGCAGCTGCCCTGTCGGTGCTCCTTTCCGCGGTGAACGTCTACTTGCGTGATACCCAGCACCTGGTGGAGGTGCTGCTCATGGCTTGGTTCTGGGCCGTCCCCGGCATCTATCCTTTTTCCGGCACCGTGCACGACAAGCTGGCCAGGCACTCGCTCTTCGGAATTCCGGGGACGCACGTGCTGTGGCTCTACTTTGCCAATCCGGTCACTCCCGTAGTCATGACCTTCCAACGGGTCTTCTACAACATCGTTCACCCCGTCTCCACGATCAGTCATCAGCCCTTCCCGGACGGCGTGATGGCGAAATACGGGACCGGGTGGTATCTCTCGTCGGACTTGATCGTGCTCGGCGTGTCGCTCGTGGTGCTTTTTGGGGCCATGGTCGTCTTCGGCCGGCTCGCTGGCAACTTCGCCGAGGAGCTCTGAGACAAGGTGGGCGCGAATACCGCCGTGGACGTCGTAGACGTCTCGAAACGCTTCAGGCTTTACCACCAGAAGTACTACTCGCTCAAGGAACGGGTGTTGCACGCCGGTCGAAATCCATACGAGGACTTCTGGGCGCTTCGCGACGTCAATCTCGAGGTGAACGAGGGGTACACCGTCGGGATCGTCGGCCGTAACGGCTCGGGCAAGTCGACGTTGCTCAAGTGCATCTCGGGTATCCTGCAGCCGACCGACGGCAAGGTCGTCGTACGAGGACACGTCGCCGCCGTCCTGGAGCTCGGAGCCGGGTTCCAGCCGGAGCTCTCAGGCCGAGAGAACATCTACCTGAACGCCTCGTTGCTCGGTCTTTCCACTCGAGAGGTGGACCGGCGTTTCGACGAGATCGTGGCTTTTGCCGAGTTAGAGCAGTTCATAGACAACCAGGTGAAGTACTACTCGTCTGGCATGTATGTGCGACTCGGGTTCGCAGTGGCAGTGAACGTCGATCCGGACGTGCTCGTGATCGACGAGGTGCTTGCGGTCGGCGACGAGGACTTTTCGCGCAAGTGCCTTGCCCGTATCAAGGAGTTCCAGGACGACGGTCGGACGATCGTGTTCGTCACGCATGCTGCCGATCTCGTGCGCCAGGTTTGCGACCGCGGAATGGTCCTGAACGACGGCAAGGTGCTCGGGGAGGGAACGGCTGCGGAGGCGATCCACCTCTACCACGACCACTTGGACAAGGTTGGTGCTGCGACGGAGGCAGTGCCGTTAGAGGCTGAGGTGGAAGTGGGCCAACCGGCTCGGCGGCCGGTCCTGATCACATCGGTCGACCTCGAGCACCCCGGTACGGGGAGCCGTACCTACCTGCTGCCGGGTGAGCCTCTCTCGGTGCACATGAGCTACGAGGCCACCGAGGCCACCGACAGCGTCGTGTTCAACATCGAGATCTTCGACCGCGCTGGCGCGCTCGTGTTCGCCTCGGACACCTCGATGCTCGGCAAGTCCTTCGACGCTCCGGTGGGAAGTGGGCGCGTGGACTTCTCGTTCGACAGCGTCCCCCTGCTCGAGGGGTCCTACACGGTTGGTGTCGGAATAAGCAGTGACCGGGGGATCGTCTATGACCGATGGGAGCAGAAGGCGTCGTTCGACGTGATGAACCCCGGCCGCTCGCGCGGAATCGTGGCTCTCGACCTGCACGCCGACGTCCGGGCCGTCAGCCTCAGCTGAGCGTGAACCAGACGCGGAGCCGCTTAGGCGAGAGCCGGCGGATCGCGTTCGTACCTCCACGCTTCGGGCCTGGTGTGGTTGGGGGCTCGGAGGCGGTTTCGGCGGAGGCGGCCGTGGGGCTGGCTTCGAGGGGATGGGACGTCGAGGTGCTCACGACCTGCGCCGTCGACCACTTCACCTGGGAGAACGAGCTCGTCGAAGGGACGAGCGAGGAGGAGGGGCTTCTCGTCCGGCGCTTCGCGACGGTGCGCGAACCTTCGCGCGTCGGCCGTCGGGCCCATGTCCTCATCGACCGTGGTGTAGCACCCACCGTTGACGAGCAGATCAGCTGGCTCGGGTTCTGGTTCCGGTCCCCGGACCTCTTCCAATACCTACTGGGCCACGGAGAAGACTTCGACGCCGTGGTGTTCTCCCCATACCTGTTCTGGACGACGGCCGTCGGGCTGCGAACCGTGGCCGAACGCGCCATCGTGATGCCATGCCTCCATGACGAGTTGTACGCGCGCCTGGAGGTGTTCCGGCATGTGCTCGCCGACCCCGCTGCGGTTTGGTTCTTGTCCGAGCCGGAGCATGCCCTCGCTCACCGCCTGGGCCCGGTCGCCTCGTGTCACACGGTGACCGGAGCAGGGGTGCACGTGCCGGTCTCTTACGATCCGGAGGGTTTCCGGAGACGTCACGGGATCAATCGACCCTTCGTTCTCTACGCCGGTCGGCGTGAAAAGGGCAAAGGATGGGACTGGCTGGTCGACGCCTTCGCCTGCGCTGTGGAGGTCGGCGTAGATCTGGACCTGGTGACCATAGGCGTGGGCGAGGTGAAGGTCCCCGAGAAGCTCGATGGTCGTGTCCTCGATCTTGGTTTTGTCGGCGCGGACGAACGCGACGATGTCTTCGCCGCCGCCGCCGCCTATGTCCAGCCCAGCCGCATGGAGAGCTTCTCGCGAACGGTGATGGAAGCGTGGTTGGCCGGCACGCCCGTGCTGGCCACGGCAGCCGGGGACGTCGTCGCCTGGCATTGCCGGCGTTCGGGCGGCGGTCTGCTGTTCTGCGATCGCGACGAGCTGGTGCACCTTTTGCGTAGGGTGTCGGAATCTCCGTCAGAGGTCCGAACCATGGCGGAGCGCGGGCGACATTACGTGATCAGGGAGTACTCCTGGGAAGCGGTCCTCGATCGCATGGAGGCGAGCGTGCGGAGCCTGCGCTGAGGCGCGTGCTCGTGGCGGGCAGCTATCCGCCCGTTCCTGGGCGGGCGGCGTCTCTCACGATGGCCGCGGTACGGCATGCTCTTTGCGGTGGCGCCGAGGTCGTGGTGGTGTCGCCGCGACCAAGCGCTGCTCACCTCCACGCTGCGATTACAGGGGCCCGTGCCGCATGGACTCTCCACCGGCTCGGCAGATCGGTTCGAGCCGATGCGCTGGTGCTTTGCCTCGAACCGGGAGTTCCCTTCCAGCCCGGCGCGAGACGTTTGCGGACCCAGCTCGAGGCGACGTTGCTGGTGGCAGCGCTGCGGTGTTTCCGAAGTGTGACCCTTCTGATCTGCGGCGAGCTTGGCGTCGACGCAACTGCGCTTCGGGCCCTGTGGGCGGTCGCGCAGGAGGTGGTGGTGAGCAGTGAGCAGGAGCGAGATCTCGTGATACGGGTGCTCGGGGTCCCATCGAGCTTGGTCGTCGTGAGACCAGTAGGTGGGCGCGAGAGGGGGGAGATCCTCGTCGCGCCCGNNGTGCGCGCTCGGTTACCGTCGCCGGTCCGCACGAGTGGGTTCGGGGTGAACGTACGCGCAATCTCGCCAACCTCGCAGAACAGGCTGCGAGCAGAGCAGAGCACGACGCGGCTCGAGCTGCGCGCCTGGTGCTGGGTGACCACGCTTCAACGTTGGGTCGACCCCTGCGGCGCGCCCTCCAACCACTTCGCAGGAGGGTCGAGCGACGGGCGCGAGGCGAGCCCCGCTAGCCGCCGACCGGGTCGCTACTCTCCGCCCACGTAGACGTGGATCACGTCGCCGATGACGACGGCGCTCGTCCCGTTGACGATGCCGGCTCCGCCTCCGGCGTTCACGGTCAGGTCGTAGGCGTTCCAGACGCGCCCCCCGGCGTGATCCGAGAGGTATTCGACCAGGTCGCCGCCTGCACCCTGGACGAAGGTGTGGATGAGATCGTTGGCCGGGTCGTACACCGCGTCAGGCGTGCCGAAGACGTGCCCTCCACCACCAGCGGCGGCGCTCAGGTCGTAGGCGTTCCAGACGCGCCCGCCGGCGTGATCCGATACATATTCGAAGAGCTCGCCGTTCGCGGCCTCGACGTAGGTGTGGACGAGGTCCTGGCCCGCGTCGTACACGGCGCTCGGGGTGCCCGAGACCGCACCTCCTGAACTCGCGTTCACGCTCAGGTCATAGGCGTTCCACGTCTGGCCGTTCGCGCTGTCGTTGGTGTACTCGACCAGGTGGCCGGTGGCGGACTGTGCGTAGACATGGACGAGTCCCTGTGCTGCGTCGTAGATCCCGTCAGGATCGGCTCCGAGAGGCATGGAAGGGGCGTATGCGGCCGTGAGGTCGTAGGCGTTCCAGGAATGCCCCCCGATTCCGTCGTTCACGTACTCGAGGAGATGTCCGTCAGAGGAGCGCTCGAAGACATGGAGATGGCCGTCGTGNNGGGGATCGACGAGCGCGCTCGGGCTTCCGGCGATGTCCAAGACGCCGAACGCAGCGGTGAGGTCGTAGTAGTTCCAGACGCGTCCCCCGTTCCCGTCGTTCACGTACTCGAAGAGGTGACCGTCGTCGGCGCGCACGAAGACGTGGAGGAAAGCGTCGTGGGGATCGACGAGCGCGCTCGGCGCCGAGGTGATGCTGGGGCCGCCGGTGCTTGCTGTCTGGTCGTAGGCGTTCCAGACGCGCCCCCCGGCATGGTCAGAGACGAACTCGAAGAGGTCCGGGTCGCACAGCCCCGCTCCGTTGTCGTTGGGAAGGTAGGGCACGACCTGGTTCCAGGTGAAGTCGATTGGCGTGCCGCCGGAGGTGTCTACTAGCAGCTCGGTCCAGCTCGGCTGTCCTTGCCACACGCTGGATACGTAGCCGGTCCCCGTCTCGCACGGCTGGCAGTGAAGGGCCATGAGGATGTTGTCGCGATGCCCCCAGCAACCGCTTGTGTTCGTGGGGGTGCAGTCGGCGTTGGACGAACCCTCACCATCGTCGTACATCCAGTAGTAGATTGCCTCGAGCGGGTTGCCCACGGCCGCGGCCCAGTTGCTGCCCCAAGACGACCTGGGGAAGTCGTCCGGAGGAGAGGGGTCCTGGTTCTCGGCCGCGCCCTGTTGGGCTGCTTGATCGAGTGCCGTCGCCATCGCAGACAGCGGCGGCAGACCTCGCGCGGTGCGCTCGAGGTTCGCAGCCACGAAGAGCTGCTCTTGGGCGGTGAGCGACGCCCAGTCGGTGGGAAGCGCCATACCCGCGAGTCCCTCTTGCGCTCGGGCGTTGGCAATCGCCTGAAGCGTCGCGTCGAGGCACCCTTGAGAGTCGTCGTAGTAGCTTCCCGAGCAATCCTGGAGGAAGTTCGGGGAGGGCGCGATGGCTTGCACAGGGTTGGCCGGCGGGACGGTCCCCAGTGGTGCGGTTACCGGCTCAGCCCGCACAGGTCCGATCGCGGTCGCCGGAGTGCTTTGCGCCACCACCACGGTTTTCCCGGGTGTAGATGTCGCATGTGGGCCGATCAGTGGGGACAGGACCAGTGTGGCGGAGAGCGCCACGACCACCGAGACGAGCCGGCGAGCGCTGGGCGGACCTGTCTGTAGGGTCCCTGGTTCTGGTGGCGGAGTTGTGGGATCGAGGAAGTTCACGATGTGTATGTATCGGACGACAAGCCGCGGTTATTGATACATAGCGCGGCAATTAGCCTCACTATTTGTGCGTAATTTGTTAACGAGGAGGTTCTGATGCACCGCCGTAAGGTGCGACGTCCCCTCGGGGAGCGCTCCACGGAGAAGAGTAGCTCCTCGTCGAGACGCACGCCTCGTCCAGGTGGGTGCGACCGGAGGCTGGCGTTCGCAGCGCCGATGCGGTCAGGTGACGGGGGTCGCGAAGATGCGCCGTCGCCCACCGGGGGATATCAATTGCGTCGTGCATTTCGACGATCCACCGTCGGCTCCAGTCGGCGCTGAGCGTTCGGGGGTGAACACCGGGGAGGGACGACGGGCGCTGGGCAGGGCCCTCGTCGAAATTGACGAGGAGGTGGCGCGCCAGCGGGCATCGGGCGCGGTGCCGGCCGGTTTCGAGAATGAGCTCGACCGGATGTTCGCCGAGCTCACCCCTCACGAAGGGGTCGGGGATCAAGCGTTGAGGCGGGGCGTTGCACTTGTCGAGCACAGCGCGGCGATCGATCTCCAGACGCCCGTGGCGTCGCGCCGTCCGGGGGGTTCGTTCATAAAGCGCGTGGTCCGAGCGGCCGTCGGATGGTACGTACGGTTCTTCGTCTCGCAATTCTCACGGTTCGCACTGGCCGTGGCACGAGCCCTCAATCTCGTCACAGAGGACTTGGACCGACTGCACCAGGAGGTGTCGGCTCTCCGACCGTCCATTCCTGGCGAGATCGTCGTGATGCAGGCCCCCGGCGAGCGGTGGTGGTCGCCTCTCGCGCTTTCAGCGTTGTCGGGTGTTTCTGGCCCGGTATTGCACTCGGAGTGCGGAGCGGGCACGTTGATTCGAGCCCTCCGGGTCGCTGGGATCGACGCCTACGGTTTGGACCCTTCGGCCACCTCTGCGGGGTCGGTAACGAGCTCGGGTCTCGACGTCCGGTGCGAGATGGTGATCGACCACTTGCGATCGTTGCCTACGGGTGCGCTGGGCGGAGCGGTGCTCGAGGGTTCGGTGCAGGTGCTCGGCCCGCGAGGATGCACGCAGCTCTTGTCGCTGTTGTCGTCGCGAATTCTTCACAAGGGAGTGCTGGTCATCGCCTCTCTCACACCGGAGGCCTGGGGACGCGCGGCCGACCCACTCGTGGCGGACTTGGCACCGGCCCATCCTCTTCATGCCGAAACGTGGTCATACCTCCTGGCGAGAAACGGGTTCGTGCCAATCGAGGTACACCGTGGAGGGACCGATCTACGGACGCAACTTCAACAGAGCTCCACCGGCGCGCCGAGGGCGAACGAGGCTTTCCTGGAAGTGCTGGGCGCATTGCTGTCAGGACCCGACGAGTACCTCATCATCGCGGTGCGTGAAGTGGACGAGCGTTGAGTGCTGTACGGCGGATCGACCAGGTCGTTCCGACCCTCGCCAGCCGTGACGCGATCGGTGGACACACCCTGCAGGTGCGCGACCTGCTACGCCAGATGGGACTGCGCTCCGATGTGTACTACGCGAACGCCTCCGCGGACTTGCTCGCCGAGGGCCGCCACATCGAACAGCTGGACGATGTCGACCCGCAGGGGCGGTGGCTGCTCTACCAACTTTCGATCGGGAGCCCCGCCGCTCGTGCTTTCGCGCAGCGTCCGGAGCCCAAACTCGTCGACTATCACAACATCACTCCGGTGGAGCTGTTGGACCGATGGGAGCCCGAGGTCGGCGACGAGCTGCGTCTTGGCCGATCCCAGATGAGACAGCTCGCTCCGCTCACCACACTCGCGATGGCGGACTCGGCCTACAACGAAGGGGAGCTCAAGTGTGCTGGCTATGGACTCACGGCTGTGGCTCCGCTTCTCATCGACATCAAGGAGCTCGAAGGCCAGGCGGACCGAGCGCTGTCAGCCCGGTTCGCATCCGAGCGGGCGCAAGGCGGCCATGATCTGCTGTTCGTGGGCAAGGTCGCACCCCACAAGGCCCAGCACGACTTGATCAAGACCCTCGCCCTCTACCGCCGGCTTTACGACCCTCTGGCGCGCCTGCGGCTCGTGGGCGGGCCGATCGGCGATGTCTACCCGTGGGCACTCGAGCGCTTCGCCGAGCTCCTGGGGGTGAGAGGGGCTCTCGAGATCTCCGGATCGGTATCCCACGCGCAACTCGTCGCCTACTACCGAGCCGCCGACGTCTTCGTCTGCCTGTCGGACCACGAGGGCTTCTGTGTTCCCCTGGTGGAGGCGATGGTGCATCGGCTCCCCATCGTCGCCTACGGGACCGCCGCCGTCCCCGACACTGTCGGCGACGCGGGGATCGTCCTCGACAGCAAGGAACCCTCGAGGGTGGCAGCCGCGATCGACCTCGTCGTGCGCGACGCCAACCTGCGCTCGGCGCTGTCTCACGAGGCAGGCGAGCGCCTGTCGTGCATGTCGCTCGAACGCTCACGCGAGCGCTTCGCGGAGGTGATCCGCTCGGCGATCGCGGTACGTGGCGCGCGTTAGCAGCGAGCTTCGTGCTTGGTGCTCATCGATGCGCGTGGAACACCATTCTCGAGCCTTGATGTGAGACGAGCTCGACTCCGCGAAACCCAACCTCGCGCAACATCTCCGTTACGCACAGGCGGTTTGGTCCCCAGAAGTTCGAGGGGTCGTCGCCGAGCGTTGCTCCTGGGTAGAAGACCATCATCGGACGGTCGTACTCGAGTCCGTCGACGTGGGTCTCGAGGATGAGGGTCTTTGAGCAGACCGAGTAGACCCTGCGAAGGTAACCCAATGGGTCCGGCGTGTGGTAGAGAACCCCCAGGAAGAACACGTAGTCGAACATGCCGACCGTATCGGGGGAGATGTCCTCGACGGTGATCCGTCTCTTCTCTACGTGGCTCTGCAGGGCCCAGTGAGCGATGTCGAACCCGCGTCCGTCGGTCATCGGATCGGCGGGACGGCTCCAGCAGAAGTCGTCTGCTGCGACCACGCGGGCGGCTCCGCGGCGTTCGGCCTCGAACGAGAAAAAACCGTCGTACGCTCCGACGTCGAGCACGGCCTTGCCGACGAAGGACCTCGGAAAACCTAATAGCTGGAGCTTCGCCCAGGACTGGTCGATGCCTGGAGTGATCACGCCGTGACCCAGGTCGATGGTGTGGAACCACGGGCGCGAGAAGACCAAGCGCTTCATGAGCTCGGCATCGAAGATGTCGGGTAGCTCACGGTCGTTCAGCGGACTACTCCTCCCGTGTGAGTTGTCTTCTCCATGTGTGATCGTGGCGCGAATGACGAATCCGACGCAATCGGACGTGAGCGGATGAGCTGTCGGTAGAAGGCCTCGGCACCTCGGACCATCACAGAGGAGCGGAAGTGTTCCTCGTAGCGCTTTCTTCCATGTGACCCCATCTCTCGGCGCAGCTCCGCCGATCGGATGAGCTTGGCGAGCGCCGCGGACAACTCGGCGACGTCACCGGGCGGTACGAGGATCCCGCTCTCGCCGTCGGCTACGACCTCGCCGATGCCTCCCACGGCGCTGGCGACCACAGGTTTGGAGAACATCATCGCCTCCACCAGGATCAGCCCGAAGGATTCGAAGCGTGACGGGACCACGAGGATGTCACAACCCGCGTAGAAGCTGCGTAGCAGGTCGTCGTCGACGGGCCCGGTGAACTGGACCCGACCGCGGGCGTACTTGGCTGAGGCTTCGAAGGCGCGGCGAAACGTGGTCCCGCCGGCAGCCGGGAGCGAGTCGTCGCCGACAACGGTGAAAACCACGTTGTCGAACTCCTGGGCGAGCTGATTGACGCACTCGAGAAGTGTGTCGATCCCCTTGCGTGCCTCCAGGCGACCGACGAACAGGACGTTCACTTTTCCTGGACGCTCGGCGGGTTTGACCCCCGAGGTCAGGTCCGCGAGCCCGTGTGGTACCAGTCCAACGAATCGGCGGTCGAGCACGATCTCGTACTCGGTCTCGACCTCGCCCATGACTGCGGGCCCGCAGGCCAGGATCCCCCCTGCGTGCTCGTACGCGTAGCGCTCGAGATCGACCATGTCCCGGAGGGTCGGGTCGTCACCCTCGAGGGTCTCGGCGAACAGGCGGTCCACGCGGATGAGCGTCTTGAGCGGCGTATAGAGCCCGATGACTACGCGGAACCTCCCGTCTAGCTCTGCTGCGATGCCCTCTGAGTCCCAGTTGGGAGCTTGGACGACGTCGATCGGCCGGTGGGCGTGGATGCGTCGGAGCTCCTCGCACATCGTGGCTGAATAGTCCCAGAGGTGGGAGGGGACCTTCGGATCAGAGGGTGGAGCGTGCTCGACAATCGCAAGGCGGTGGACCCACACCCCCTCCTCCAAGTCGACACGGGGCCCTCCCTCGCCCTGTGTCAACACATGAACGACGTGACCGGCGTCGGCCATGCCCGTTGCCAGGAGGTGGACGACCCGGCCGATTCCGTTCACACGCGTCGGCGGGTACTCCTGCGTCAGGTAGCACACGTGAAGCTTCTCGTGCCTGGGACGTCGCGTGGGAAAGGGGAGGAGGGCTTCAGTGTTCGACCCGAACCACTCAGGGCGTCGCGTTCGGGGTTTGGCGTACAAGAAAGCCTCGAAGGCAGCGTTCGAGGCCTTGTGGGAATCTGATTCGAACTTCCGCTGGTCGTCCACGCTCAGCAACCCGATGCTGACGGCGCGTTCGACATCGTGTTTAGCGACCTGTACGAACGACGCCAGGTCCTCGCACACCTCGAAGAACGACTTGTGCCTCGTTCCGTGCTTGAGCGCGAAGTAGAACTTGCTCTTGAGCACCTGGTAGTAGTCCTTAACGACATCAGGCCTGTCACGAACCGAGCTCGGCAAGAACTTGTGGTAGACGAAACCGTCGTCGAGCGTCCTGACCACGTAGCCCGAATCGATGAGCCGCCTGCACACGTCGGACTCGTCTAGGTAGTACTCGATCTCCTCGTCGAATCCTCCGATTCCGGCGAGGACGGCGCGCCTGAACGAGGCGTTCGTACCAATCGTGTACGGAACGACGTTGCTCGCAGGCGCGCTGAGGAGCTCGGTGAGATCGGGTGCGCTGCTCCACTTGGCCCAGGCATTGCCCAAACTGTCGACGTAGCTGGACCAAGCTTGGATTGTCATCCCGGTGAAGTTGTAGACGGGCCCACCGGCTGCGGCGACCTCTGGGTCGTCATAGGCGACAGTTATTGGATCGAGCCAGCCGGGATCGGGGTATGCGTCATCATCGATGAAGGCCACGATCTCGCCGGCGGAGAGACGGATCCCGATGTTCCTCGACTCCGACAGGTTTCGGTGCTCGCATCGAGCCACCTTCACGCGTCCCGCATACTGCGCCAACACCTCTTCGGTGTCGTCGTCCGATGAGCCATTCACGACGACTACCTCGAAGATCGGGTAGTCGAGCTGCTCGAGCCCGAGGAGCGCCAGCCGCAGGCTGTCTGCTCGGTTGTAGGTGTTGACGACGACAGAGACGCTGCGAGGGCTCATGCGCGTGTCAGTTCGGCCGTTCGCTCGGAGATGAGGTCGCCGAGTCGTTGCGACAAACCCGCGGGTGAAGCAGCCGCCAGCTCCGCGAGTAGGCGAATGAAGCCACGCTCGTAGGCGTCATCGGAGTAATCCTCGAGATGCTCGGCCACCACCGCCAACCACGCCGCGTAGTCGAGCTCTCCGTAGTCGGTCGGGACCCGCACAGTGCTTGTGGTGTCAAGGGTGGTGTCGGAGCTGGGTCGTAGGCGCGAGACGAAATCAGCGATCGCTGCTGTGAGCGCCGGGACGTCTCCGGCGGGGACCACCCTTCCGAGCCCACCCATCACGTTCGGGAGGTTGCCTGCGTCGGACCCGATCACGTAGCACCCTGCCGACAGCGCCTCTATGACCGGAACGCAGTAGCCCTCGTGGTACGAAGGGATCACGAGGACGTCGGCGCTGTGGAACAGGTCGACGATGTCTTCGTCGCTCGGGCTGGAGACGACTTGCACCTTCTCGAGCCCGGCGAAGCGTTCCATGCAGCGGTGGAGCTCACGCAGCACCATCTCGTCGGAGAAGCGCGGGTTCCCGGCCAGAGTCAACACGAAGCGGTCGTCGCCGCAACCCCACAGGGACGATACGGCCTTGAGGAGGTCACCGACACCTTTGGCGCGTACAAGACGGCCGAGGTATAGGAGATGTACGGGGCCGTTGTTGTCGCCAAAGCTTTTGCGGGCAACGGGGGTAAGTCGGTGAGCAGGCGGTAGGTGCAAGACACAGAGGCGATCCTCCTCGACACCGATGGAGAGGTCCAGATCGAGGTTGAGCTCGCTGGCACAGGCCACCCGGTATGCCCTGGAGATGTTGTGCCGTTGCACAAGGGCAGCTTCACAACCGAGCTTCACGGCGGGGTCGTCCACGAGCTCGGGTGGCGTCGTGTTGTGCTCCACGACCATGATCGGCCGATCGGGCGGAATCACGAAGACCGAGTCGAACAACTCGTAGGACATGCCGAACTCGAAGATGTGCACGTCCGCCGACCAGAATGCCTCTTGGCGCAGCAGGTCGGCGACCGTTGGAACGCCTCGGATGTACGGCGCACGGTAATCGCTGGCGTGCGTGAACACGGTCAGGTCGATACGCGCACCTCGGGCGCCGAGTGACTCGAGGATCTCCACCTTGCTCTGCAAGCTGTTGGACACTGCGTCGTGGTGCACAAAGATGCCCGAGTACAGAGCGATCCTCAGGTCCGGCCCAGGATCGGTCATCGGCTCGGCGCCTTCGGAGACAGAAGGACGTCTAGCGGTCGAGCACGTTCGTCTCGACGTCTTCTCGCACATCGACAGCTCGGCCGTATCTGGCATCCAGCATGATCTCTTTGCGCACGAGTTCGATCTGTCTCACGATCTCCTCTGCCAAGCGGGCATGTTCCGCCTCGACCGCTCGGGTCTGAAGTCGTGCGCTCGCGTTTTGGTTCGAGAGAGCGTTAAGCACCGTGGTCACCGTTTGGTCTATATCCCGGCGGAGGGCGCTCAACTCGCCCACTGTCTCGTTCAGCTGCCGCGCCAAACCCTCGAGTCGTATGTCGATCCGTGCATATGCGCGAGACAGAACAGGCTGGAGGAGGCGCTTCAAGAAGCTCCGGAGAACGCGTTTCGACCACGGTTCAGCGCTCATCGCACAAAGTCTTCGCGCCCCCTCTCCGGAGTGGCTGCAGGCCGGTCATCATTCCCGACCTGAGACGTCAGTAGGTGCAGTCGGTGAAGCACGACAGACTCCCAATCTACTGGACTTCCGCGAAAGCGACTGCGGGTACGCCGTCCAGGCGTGGGCGCTGCTAATGTTTCATCCCGGTTGGCGTAACCTACCGCGCAGCCGATATCGCTGGCTCTCCGGCAAGCGAGGTGGTGAAGAACTCATGTCCAGGCGTCTTCTTGCCGTCGTGCTGGTGCTGGCACCGGTAGCGCTGGTGGGTATGGCAGTGCTCGGTCCGCCCTCCCCGGTGGCAAGCGCCGCCGAGGTTCCAGGTGCTGCGTTGCCGCTCCAGGAGTTCGTTGCCGATCACGCGGGTGGGCGTACCTGGAACGCCTATGACCAGACTGCGAACCTGAGCGGTCCCACCTTCATCGGCGACCCCAGCGCGATCTCAGACGATCACGACGGGCTGGTTCACGTCTTCGGGCGCGCCGCGGACACGGAGCTGGTGCAGTACGTGAACGACGGAGGATCTTCCGGCCAGGCCTGGAGCATGTACGACCTCACCGTCCAAGCGGGCTCGACCACGGGGCTTGGCGGGGCGCCAGACGCGGTCTACGACGCAGCGCAAGGGCTCCTCCACGTCTACGCTCAGAGTTCGAACGGCGATCTGCTCGAGTACGTGAACGACGGACTGGGCGGGCACCCTTGGAACGTCTACGACCTCAGCGTGTTCGCGGGCGGTGGGGCGTCGATCGTCGGGGAGCCGAGCGCGGTGTACGACGCGGGACAGGACCTCATCCACGTCTACGTCCAGAGCGCGAACAACCATCTGGTCGAGTACCTCTCAGATCACGCGGCCGGTCACGTCTGGAACGCCTACGACCTGAGCGTGTTCGCCGGCGGTGGAGGAGCCGTCGCTGGCCAGCCCGGGGCTCTCTACCATCCGGCTCAGGATTTCATCCACGTCTACGTCCAGGGCGCGAACGGGGATTTGATGGAGTATGTCTCGGACCACGCTTGGGGGCGTGTGTGGAACGCGTACGACCTGACCGGCTCGGCCGGGGCGGGGAGCCCAGTAGGTGGTACCCCCGATCCTCTCTATTCGAGCGCTCAGGGGTTGGTGCACATATTCGTCCGGAGCTGGGTCGGTGACATGGTGGAGTACGTGAACGACGGGGCCTGGGGGCGCCAGTGGAACGCGTACGACCTCAGCACGTTGGCGTTCAACGGGGGTCCTGTCACGGGCATCGCGAGTGCCGTCGTCGATCCTGCCACGGGGTTGATCGACCTCTTCGTACGCCCGTCCAGCGACGATTTGGTGGAGTACTTACCCGATGGAGCCAACGGCCACGTCTGGAACGCCTACGACCTGACCACTATGTCGGTGGGGCCCACGGTCGGCAGCGATCCCAGCGCGATCGCCTGGCACTCCGTGGTCCACGTCTATGCGGGAGGGCCATTGGCGCCCGGCGGACCACCGAAGACCGGGGTGGGGGTTTACGGATTCGCGTCTTGGACCGCAGCGGGCCAAGCCATCGGTGACGGGTGGCCGATCCTGGGAGACACCGGCGGGCTCGGGACGACCGGTGCCCCCTATACCGCCCAGCTTCCGAGCACCCCTGACCTGAACGTCGGCGAGGCGATAGTGGCCATGCGAGTGCGTGTCACCTGGCTCTCCTTCTGGACGGTCAGTGGCCCGGCCGGTGGTGATTCGTGGAACAGCGACGGGTACCAGGCCGGGCAAACTGCCGCTCAGGCGATCGATCGGGACTACGAGACGGATGCCACGAGGCCGGACTGGGTGATCCTCGACCCCGAGGGGTACAACGGCACGCCAGGAACACTCTGGGACTGGGGAGCGTGGCTGGGTGGCTGGTCGGCGGGGATCACCTCGGTGGACTCGGCCCTTCACCCTGCTTTCTATGCCAACCAGTCCCAGTACTACACCTACGGTCTCTCAGCGATCGGGCTACCCGCATTCGTCGCGGTAAGCCCGATTCAGGGCAACGAGCCATTCGTCCCGGGAGGCAGCTTCGGCAGGCCAGGTTCCAATGTGACGGGGTACATCGCGTACTTCGGGTCATGTCCGTCGTTGGCCGACGAGAACACCGTTCGAGGCTGGGGCGCCCCGTACAACACGCTCCAGTTCTCCGACAGCGGCGTCGACTGCGGGCCGTGACCAAGAACTGGTCGATCATCGATACCAGGAGGATCTCACGGGCTGCACCTAGTTTGTGTGCGGATCCAGGTGACATCCTCCTGATCGGTTGACGACGGATCAGCGCCAGCCGTACCAGGTGTCGGCTCCGGCCGAGTGGGTGGGTGAGTGTCCGAGCAGCCAGGTCAGGTACGTCTCGGCCTGCGCGAAGTTGGATCCGGTGGGTATGGCCACGATGCTGCGAACGTGCCAAGAGTGCAACTGTGCCTGGACCTGGACGCGCAGGGAGGTGGTCCGCCGCGGGGGGGTGCCCGCGGCAAGGGCACTGAGCACCGTGTCGGTCAACGACGGGCGACTCGCGAACGCCGCACCGGCGCGCGGCTCGGGCACGATGAACCGCCCTCCGGGCAGCTTGAATCGCAGGAAAGTGCTTGCCTGCCAGTTCTGCGGATTCGCGAAGCTCGCGTCGGGAAACGGGTAGACGAGAGCGACCGTGTCGGGTGGGATAGCATCTGCGGCCTTCGAGGTGAAGTAGCTGGGCACGCCGGTCGGCTGCATCACGTACGGCCAGGCCGGAACCAGCGGAAGGAAGACGGCGACTGCGACCAGCGCAGGAACCGCCAATGACGCCGCCCGGTGCCGTCCGAATCGAGCGCCTCGCAGACGTTCGAGGACCACTCCGAGGATGACTGCGCCGCAAAGGGCCACGTACAGAGAGAAGCGGACCGGGAGAGCGTTCTTCAACAGAGGAAGCTTGTCGAAGATCCCTTCGGGCATTGGGATCCCGGTCATGCGGTTGTGCACCATCAGCCGTGAGCCGAGCGAGAGCACGAACGCGAACGCGCACAGGATTCCCGTCACTCGCACGACCCTCACGCGCCAGAGGGCGATGACACCCACCGCGATCACCACCACCAGTGGAAGCCCGAGGTAAGAGCCGTTCTCGCTTCCGTTGCCCGCGAAGTGATCGGCGATTCGCGCGAACGTCGCCGGCGCGAAGTGCTGGAGGCTGTTGGGAAGAATCGGGCCTAGAAGGTCTGCACGGTAGACCTGAGGATGGGCTTGAATGGGTCCGACGACATGCCCGGGGCCGGCGAAGAGGAACCATACCGGGTAGGCGAGAAACACCAGAGCCACGAGGGCGGCGCTCGTCAACGCGATGACGGCGTATCGAAAGCGGTCGCGGACCTTATTTCTTGCGAACATCGCAGCTACGAGCACGCCGGCGGCGCCGATCACGATTGTTCCGAGCAGCACTTCGCTGGAGATGAAGAACTGCACGACGACGAGAAGACCGAGCACCGCTCCCCGCCAGACCGGCTGACCGCGCTGGCGGACGACCAAGTCGTGCAGGAGGAGGAAGATGAGAGGCGGTAGCGGGACGAACACGAGGTTCAGGTGNNGAGAAGCCGTAGAGCAGCCCGCCGGCGAACGCCGCGGGGCGCCAGCTGGTGAACCGTCGCACGAGCGCGTACGCCGCCGCCGCCGATGCCACCGGTGCCAATGTCCCGAGCAGGTTGAAGCTCACGACCTGTCCGAAGAGCAACGTGACCGGGGCAGCCGCCAGACCTAGCGGCAGCGTGCTGGTGTTCGCGACCAAGTTGATGCCGTAGGGATAGTTCGCGTAGTTCGAGAAGAGCGGGTTGTGTCCATGTAGAACGGCGTAAGGAACCCAAGTCAAGAACCACATGGATGTTGCTTGGTCTCCACCCCCGGAGAGGGCGAACGCGTTGGGGTCAGCAGACCACGCGTGCCAGAATGCCACGACCGCGATAACCGTGTAGATCCCAACTGTGACAATCGTCGGCCCGACGCGCCGCCACATCGCGGGGTGAAGCGGCCACGTGCGAACGCCACTTTTCACTTCTGGCACCGGCGCGAAGGACGGTTCCCAGTCACTGTTGTCGGGGTCGTCCATTCCCTACGAGGTCGCGTGTCAGACACCACACGCGACGCGTAATTTCACCATTTGGATTGTGAACATTACAGAAAGTGGAGCGGGAGCGCACTATGGTGCGCTACCGCACTGTGCCACGCATTCCGAGAACCCGGCCGCGTCTGTCGGACCGTTGCCCACGAGGTCTCTCAGGTGCCTCATTCACGTCAACGTCGGAAATGTACAAAGGGAAACCCTTGAAATCACGGCTCACTGCCTGGCTCGTCGCGGTCGCGGCACTGCTGGTGATGGCCCCCGTGTTCCCGGCTGTGGCCCAGGCATCCATCATGTCGCTGGTGCGCAGCTCGGGCAGCGTGCCGATCCTGCCCCATGGGAGTCGCGCCGTCGGCGCCCTGCCGGGTGACACCATGATCTCTGTGGACGTGGTGCTACGACCGTGTGACACGGTGGCCGTCGATGTTTTGCCCAGGCGGTATCCACACCCGGTACACCCGCCTTCCGTCAATATCTGGCGCCGGGCGAGTTCACAGCCATGTTCGGCCCGACGCCGTCCACGGTCTCGGCCGTGCGATCGTGGCTGTCGAGCCAGGGCCTGAGCGTGGGCTCCACCGCTCAGGATGGTCTCGTGGTCCCGGTCAAAGGGGCCGCAGCGATGATCGCCAAGGCTTTCGGCATTGGTTTCGAGAGCTAGGAGGTCACCTCGGGCCGTGTGGTCCGTATGCCCACGGCCGAGCCCCTGGTTCCTTCGGACTTGGCCGGGGCGCTCATCGGGGTGATAGGTCTGGACGACCTGGCCCGGCCGGTTCCCGAGCTCGTGCATGGACTGAACAGCCGTGTGACCCGTCTCGGTGCCGACAGCTCGTTGAGGCCTGTGACGGGCGCCACGTCGCCAAGAGCACAAACGAGCTCAGGGCCCCAGGCCGACTGTTCGGCGATGACGGGTGCCGGTCTGAGCGTCGGCGCAGGTGGAGGTGGTGCGGTCGCAGGCACCCCGGGTGCCGTCTACGACGCGGGGCAGGATATCGTCCACATCTACGTCCGGTCTCCGGGCGGGCACCTGGTCGAGTACGTCTCGGACCACGCTTTCGGGCAAGTGTGGAACGCCTACGACCTGACGGGTGACTCCGGCGGTCCAGGTGTCGAAGGGACTCCGAGCCCAGTCGTGACAGGCGGTGCGATCCAGGTCTATGTCGGCGGTTCGTAGGCGGTGCAAAGTTTCATGAGGAGCAGCCGGCCGCCGGACTACGGCGGGCGCTACCGGGGCAAGTTGGTGGTCGTGTCTGGTGCGTCGTCGGGGCTCGGGCGTCGCATAGCCCTCGACCTGGCCGGCGCCGGCGCAGCAGTTGTCGCGGTAGCTCGGCGTTCCGAGCTGCTCGAGAAGCTGGAGTCCGAGCTCCACGCCCTCTCGTCGGACTCTTCGTCGCGCCGCTGTGACCTCTCCGACATCGCTGCCTGGACGGGGTTGCTCGCCGAGATCGAGCAGGACCACGAGCGGGTCGACCTGCTAGTGAACAACGCAGCCATTGATCCGGGGATCCGCCTGGCTGACATCACCGTGGAGGATTTCCATCGCGCCTTCGAGGTCAATTTCTTCGCCGCGGTCGCCGGCACGCTCGCGGTGCTGCCGAAGATGTTCGAGCAAGGACAGGGGATAGTGGTGAACATCTCCTCGGACGGCGGGCGCCTGCCCTCGCCGGGGCCTGGCGCCTATCCGGCATCGAAAGCGGCACTTGGTGCGTTCACAGAGAGCGTCAGCTTCCGAGCCGCGAAACATGGGGTGCACATGCACGTGGTGTACCCGGCGTGGATGCCGACGGAGATGGGGCTCAGCGCCCTGCAGCGTGGCCTTCGGATGCCGCCGCGTGTCATGCGGCGCAGTGAGGAGGAGGTGTCGCGCCTGGTGTTGGCGCGCCTCGGCGGCCTAGCGCTCGACATCAGCGCTTCGCTGTTCGCCAACTTCGCCGTGGTCTTCCGGGCGGTCGCACCCCTTACGTACCGCCGCTTGCGGCGCAGCTGGTAGGTATCAGATCGCGCCTTCGAGTGGGCGGGGACCGGTCGTCTGCGCGACGGTGATCCCGAACAACGCGGCGCCTGGCATCACGTCCCAAACGGCGAACCCGGCGACGTTGGGCCCAGCGGACGTCGCCAGTCCGGTTCCTTGGAGTGATGCCATCACCCGTGACCCGGGCGTCACGAGGACGAGCGCGTGGCCCCCAGCCCCGACCTCCAGGCGCGACGAGCGCTCGTAGTAGAGCAAACCTCCGTGCTCGAGGTACCTGACCGAGGAACTGGAGACGAACGCGACTCTCGAAGAGGGCAGGACGAGACCAGCGATGCGAAAGCACGTGGCGGCGCTCGGCGCGGCGACGTTGTGAGACGAGGTGGGGGGGCTCGTGTCGGCGACGATCGCGAGTACGTCGCGTTGGCGGTCGACCAAACGCCCAAGTGTTCCAAGCGCGCCTTGCGTTCTGTCGGCTGCGGCGATGGCCGCAGCGGTGTCGGGATACGGGGCCCCATACCCCGGGTTCGATATCCAAAGACCGTTGAACGTGCGGGCGAAGCTGGACGGCAAGATCCCAGGCGACTCGAGGAACTGTTCGCAGTTGAGCACACAGGCGGCGGCTACGGCGATGGTCGCCACAACCGCTCCTGAGTGGCGGAGTACCCGAACGCGGTGGTGAATCAGTCGAGACAGAGGCCACAACAGGAGCACGGTCGCCATCGGGAGGTACGACAGCACGGCTCCGCCGGGGGGAAGGCGACCGGCGACGACGATGACCAACGGAGGAAGGATCGCCGCGGCGAAGATGGCGCCGCTTTGCTGGTACCACGGGTTCCAGGAGGAGTCGAGTGACAGGTTCGCTCGCGAACTGGTGCCGCTCCAGATGCGCCTGCTCACGTTCCCGGCAGGCCTACGGGTGGCGAGGCGCGCCACACCCAGGACGAGCCCCGCAGCTACAGCGAGAGCGATCGCCTGCCACAGGGACAGGATGCTGTAGGCGCCGAAAGCGCCGAGGTTGGTCGCCGCAGCCGACCCGCTGTATACGGCAGACGAGACGTGAGCTGAAATGCTCAGCTCGGCGCGAACAGCATGCGTCCACGACCCGAGGTGCCCCGGCTGTGCCCAGAGCATTGGAACGAACCACACCGCGATCGAGGCAGCGGCGGCGACCACCGCCACAAGTAGTTGGCGAGGGCTGCGGATGCTGGCGCTCAGCGCCACTAGCGCCAGCAGCGCGAACATCGGCAGGACCCACGGCATGAACCCGGTGGCGATCCCGAGGACCAGCACCGCGACGATCCCGTGGCCGGTTCCGGGACGGGCCAGACGGGCAAGTACTACTAGCAGCACCCCGACGAGCGCGCAGAAGCTGTACGTCGAGACGATCGAGCCGTTGAACCACGACACAGGGGTCGACGCCACGAGCACGGCGGCGGCGATGCCCACCCATCGGTCCACGAGCAGCGTGCCGGCCACAGCCGTCAGGGTGGCGGCCGCGGCCGAGGCCAGTGCGGCCAGAAGAACCAGGCTCCGGACGGTGTCGAGACCGGTCACCACGTGCAGCGCGTGCGCGAAGGCGACATAGAGCCAGTAACCCGGGGGCGAAGGCGCGCCATGGGTCACGTCGAAGTGGTACGAGCCGAGCACGTACTGAGCTCCGCCCCAGTCCGTGGGACCAGACGCCCCCTCTACGAGACGCAGGACAAGGGTCGCCGCGCCGATGCCAACCGCAACAGCTAGCACCATTGAGCGTTTCCGGACGTCCGCTCCAGCAGACCATCCCGACAGCGTGCGGCGATGAAGCGCTGAGAGCTGTCGCAGTTGCTCGCTGCCGACCCTTACAGAGCTCACGCAGTCTTATCCTCTATCCCGGCTGCGGTGAGCTCCACCCGACAGTGGGCGGTGCCCGGGAGCCGAGAACGACGCGCCCGACCCGCCCGACGCGTCTGGCGGGTCGGGGCCTTCGAGGTCGGCGAGCCTGGTGAACCGGTGCAGCCTGCCCATCCTTCCCAGACGTCCAGCGTCGACACCGACGTCCGCGGCGGCGAGCATCGGTACATCCCCCGTGCTGTTTCCATACGCCCACAGGAACGGCCTGTCGCCGTTGGGTCCGGCATGCGAGGCGTTGGCACCATCACCTGTATCTGGCGCGAGGATCGAGGACCTCATCCACTGTTCCAGGCGCGCGAGCTTCTGCGTGCCGCGGCAGTTTCGTCCGTCGTAACGGCCCGTGAGAAGCCCGTCCGGCCCGACCTCGAGGCGCGTGGCGACCACGTCTTCGACTCCCAGGTCCCGGCCGGCGGCGCGCACGTACAGCTCAGGGGAGGCGGAGACAAGTACGAGGCGATGTCCCTGGCTGCGGTGCCACTCGAGGCGGGCGCGCACGTCGGTTCGCGCGCGGCTCCTGTAATGGGCGAGCCCGAAGGCGTCCGCACGGGGAGCGATCTCCTCGAGACTGAGTCCTGCCAGTGTGCGCCGGAACAAGGCCTCTTTCGCCTCGTCTGCCGCACTGCCCCCGAATACAGCGGCGCGCGCGAGCTTCACGACCAGTCTGCCGGCGGCAAGCGCCACCCGCACGGGACCGACCATGGTTACGAGGAACTGCCAGACGCTGCCGCCAGTGGTCAGGGTGCCGTCGAAGTCGAAGGCGGCGATCTGTGGCCGCCCACTCATTGGTTCGCACGCCGCGGTGCGGGTACGCCGTGGCGGCCCGCACCCGAGGCGAAGCGTTTGGCCCCTTCGATCGACTCCCCGCTGTCGATGCTGTGGCGCCCGAGGCGCGTCTCGGTGACCATGGCCTCGCGCTCACTCTCACCCCACTGGGCGTAGAGCGAGCACCGGTCGTTTCGCATGCAGGTCTGGGGAAGCTCGGCGAGCTCGTGAGCGAGCTCGAGGGCGACTTCGAGAGCCTGTCCGGGCGCGCTCAAACGGTTCACGAGCCCCATGTTGAGCGCTTCCGGTCCTCCCACGCCGCGACCGGTCAGGACCAGGTCGAGCGCTCGGCTCTGACCTATCAGCCTTGGCAGGCGGACCGTCCCGCCGTCCACGAGTGGCACCCCGAAGCGCCGGCAGTAGACGCCGAGCACGGCGTCGGTGGCCGCCACCCTCAGATCGCACCACAGAGCGAGCTCCAGACCTCCAGCCACGGCGTAGCCTTCGATCGCTGCTATCACCGGCTTGGAAAGCTCCAGTCGGGTTGGCCCCATCGGCCCCGGCCCTCCATCACTCACTGGCTGATGGGATCCATCCGCCAACGCATTCATGTCGGCTCCGGCGCAGAAGGTGCTTCCCTTGCCCGTGAGGATCGCAACCGAGGCGCGTGCGTCGGCCTCGAAGGACTCGAAGGCCTCGAGCAGCTCGCGGGCGGTGGCAGGGTCGACGGCGTTACGCCTCTCGGGGCGGCAGATGCTGACGACTGTGATCGCCCCGTCAGGTGTGATCTGGACGTTTCTCGACATGCGGCGGCCATCTTCGCAGAAGGGACCATCTTCAGAGAAGGGGGACGTGGGGGTCCCGAGAAATCTGACCTATCGCGTCGACAATTGCCGTCCCTGCCATTACACTCGTTCACAGCAAGGCAATAGGTCTATTTTCGGCGCTCATGGCGCCGACGGGCAATCCAGGAGGAGACATGGCCGTACGCCTGGGCGACACCGCCCCCGACTTCACCGCCGAGACGACCGAGGGAACGGTGAACTTCCACGAGTGGCTCGGAGACTCGTGGGGAATCCTGTTCTCGCACCCGAAGGACTTCACTCCGGTCTGCACGACCGAGCTTGCAGCTTTCTCCAAGGTGAAGGGCGAGTTCGACAAGCGGAACACGAAGCTGATCGGTCTTTCGGTCGACTCGGTGGAGTCCCACAACACGTGGGACAAGGACATCGCCGAGACCCAGGGCCAGTCGGTCAACTTCCCTGTGATCGGCGACCCGGACCGCAAGGTGGCCGACCTCTACGACATGATCCACCCGAAAGCGAACGACACTCTCACCGTTCGCTCGGTCTTCGTGATCGGCCCCGACAAGAAGGTGAAGCTGATCATGACCTACCCGGCGTCCACGGGCCGAAACGTAGACGAGGTCGTCCGCGTTCTCGACTCGCTGCAGCTGACCGCCGGCTACTCGGTCTCGACCCCGGTCAACTGGAAGGACGGCGACGATGTCATCGTCGCCCCCGCCCTTTCCGACGAGGACGCCGAGAAGAAGTTCCCGAAAGGCTTCAAGACACTCAAGCCCTACCTACGGGTCACCCCCCAACCGAACCGCTAGAGCTCGCGCCTACAGACCCGGAGACCGCCGGTCGGGTTGGTCGCGGCCAGCCGTAGAGGTGCCGTGTGCATCGGAGGGTTCGGTAGTGGATGGTGGCGGTGAGGAACTTTCCGGCGACCGGGGCACGGTTGCGCTCGAAGAGGGTGCCGAGGTGCCCGGGCTCGGCTTAGGGGGCGTAGCGAAGATCGTTCTTCGGTAGTACGCGAGCTCCTCGACCGACTCGCGGATGTCGTAGAGCGCCCTATGGGAGGTCTTCTTGGTCGGTGCGCCGCGCAGGGTGCCGGGGTACCATCTCCGGCACAGCTCCTTCACCGTCGAGACGTCGACCGACCTGTAGTGCAGCCAATTCTCGATCTCGGGAAGCTGCGCTGCGAGGAACCGGCGGTCGGTCCCGATCGAGTTGCCGCAAAGGGGAACAGTTCGCGGCTGGGGCACTTGAGCTTTGATGAACTCGAGCGTCTGCTGTCCGGCCTCCTCCAATGTCAGTGTGGAGGCGGCTATGGCTGCTAGAAGACCGGATCGGCCGTGCATCTCCCTCACGACCGGCTCCATCGCGCCAAGCTGGTCCGCATCCGCGTGGACCACCAAGTCGGGTCCCTCTGCCAGGATGTTCAGGCAATCGTCGGTGGTCAGGGTCGCGATCTCGACGATCGTGTGGCGGCCCGGATCGAGCCCGGTCATCTCGAGATCCATCCACACCAGCATCACGGGCGATGTTATCGGCCGAGCGCGCATGGGCCCGGGTGCTTCGCGACGGGCCCTCTCACGGTGGCGGATATCGTCGTGCGATGCTCGAGGTGCCCCTCGTTCGTATCGATCCCGACTTGCCCGTTCCGTCCTATGCCCACGAAGGAGACGCCGGCGCCGACCTCTATGCCCGCCAGGACGTCACCCTGGCACCAGGGGGCGGCCGGGCCCTCGTGCCAACCGGAATCGCCCTGGCTATCCCGCCGGGTCATGCGGGGTTCGTGCTTCCCCGAAGTGGGCTCGCGCTGCATCACGGGGTGACGTGCCTGAACACCCCGGGCCTGATCGATTCTGGCTATCGCGATGAGTTACGCGTCCTCCTGGTCAATACCGATCCTGCCGATACGTACGAGGTGAAGCGCGGTGACCGGATTGCCCAGCTTGTGATCCAACAAGTAGAGGAGGCGAAGTTCGTCGAGACGGCCGCGGGCGACCTCCCGGACACCGCCCGTGGTCTGGGTGGATTCGGTCACACGGGCCAGTGAAGGTACCCAGTCAAGGATGTGCATGGAACGTATGAGCGGTGTGGACGGGGCCTTCCTGGCCCTCGAGACGCCGACCACGCACATGCACGTGTCGGTGGTCATGATCTTCGAGCTGCCGGAGGATGCGCCTGGAGCACAGGCGTCCGCCGCACACTTCGACCGGATACGCCAGGTTGTCTCGGAGCGCCTGCACCTGGTGCCGTTGCTTCACCGACGAGCCGTGTGTGTGCCGTTCGGTCTGGACCACCCCGTGTGGGTGGAGGATCCTGATTTTGACTTCGACTTCCACCTGCGAAGAGCTAGCCTGCCCGCTCCGGGTGGCCCGAAGGAGCTCGCCGCGTTCGTGGCCGACGTCGTGAGCCGCCCTCTCGATCCGAACCGGCCACTGTGGGAGATGCATGTGGTAGAGGGCCTCGGGACTGGCCACCTGGCTGTGCTCGCGAAACTGCACCACGCCATGATCGACGGGGTGTCCGGTATCGAGGTCATGGCCAAGTTCTTGGATCCCGGACCTACGACGGGCACCGTGCCGTCAGCTGATCGTCCCGGGCACACGGTGCGAATTCGAGTTCCCAGCGACCCGGAGCTGTTGGCGTGGGCCGTTCCCGCACTCATTCGCCAGCCGGAGAGAGCGCTCGGTGTGCTTCGCACCACCTTCGGAGCGGTGAGGGAGCTTGTCGAGCGCAACCGCCGCTTGCGCAAAGAGGAAGAGATCGATCCTCCTCCGGCCCCCTTCCGAGCTCCGCGCACGTCGCTCAATGGTGCGATCTCTCCTCACCGCCGTTTTGCCTTTCTGCAGGTTCCTCTGGAGGAGGTGCGTGCGGTGAAGCGGACCTTCGGCGGCACCGTGAACGACGTGGTACTGGCGGCAGTTGCCGGCGCTCTGCGGCGGCTGTTGGCCGAGCGCGGCGAACCGCTCGCAGAGTCCCTGGTCGCCATGGTCCCGATCTCGATGCGCGTCGCGAGTCCGATCGTCACATCACAAGACAATGGCGGCGCGTCAGCTCTCGGCAACAAGGTCACTTCGATGCTCGTGTCGCTCGGTACATCCGTAGCGGACCCTGTCGAACGCTTGGGAGTCATCACCAAGGGCACTCGCCTGGCCAAGGAGCAGGCGTGGTTGTTCTCCGAGGAGTTGATTGAAGGGTGGGCACAGCTGGCATTACCGGCGTTGACTTCGCGTGCGGCTCGACTCGTAGGAAACCTGCGAGTCTTCGACCACCTACCACCTCTGTTTAGCGTCGTCGTCTCGAACGTCACCGGGCCCGTTGTTCCGTTGTGGTGCGCCGGAGCCAAGCTCGTGGCGGCGTACCCGGCGGGGCCCATCGTGGATGGCGTGGGCCTGAACGTCACCGTGATCAGTTACATGGGAACGTTGTACATCGGCTTGGTTGGTTGCCGCGAGCTCGTGCCCGAGGTGGAGCACTTGGCTCTCCTGATGGCGGACAGTGTGAGCGAGCTGGTCAAGGCCGCCCGCCGCAACGAAGATCACACGACCTGAGGACCACGCAGGGCGTCGCGATAGGATGGCCTCGCTAGCGGACGTGGCTCAGCTGGTAGAGCATCACCTTGCCAAGGTGAGGGTCGCGGGTTCGAATCCCGTCGTCCGCTCCAGACACCGTCATCCGCTCCAGGCACGATCGTGACGTGGCACCACAGCTGGACGGCAGCCATCGCGTGGTGGACGGGCGATAGCCGCCGATCTCATCGGCCGCCCGCGGTGCTTAGTGTCTGCCTTTGAGACGGCCGGGTTCGAGGAGGTCGACCTCGCAGGCTCACGACGACACGTCATGATGTTGCGTGTTGGTTCATGATCACCAGCTGGCATCGATCATGAACTTCCCAGTCGGAGCGGCGGTGCGGACCTTGCGAACGCTACTAAGACCGAGCGTTGACGATCCGACGAAACGGACGGTAACGAGCTGCCGTACCGGGACATCTGCATGTGGAAACGCCACCGCGAACACCAGCCGCGAGGTGCCGGGCCCGGTGGCGGAAGACCGCCTTGCACGGTACAGCTGCTGTTAGCCCTATATCCAGCGACGGACTCTCGCGCAGTATTGGCCGTAACCGTCAAACATCTTCAGGGAGGCCTCCTCAACAGGAATGACAAACCAGTTCACGTAAACCACCGCGAGAGGCAGGAAGAAGAGAGGCCATACCTGAACGAGAAGGCCCGTCTCTCCGATATAGAGGAGGATGAGTCCGACATACATAGGGTTCCGGGTAAGTCGGTAGGGTCCGCCCGTCATGAGCACCCGGGATGTTTCACCCGGAACGGTGGTAGTTGCGGCTCTGTGGAACATGAACAGACTCGATGCTGCAAGTCCCGCACCGACCGCAAACACCACACCTCCCGCAATCCGTACGACAAGCGACGTTGTCGCCGAGCTGGCGTGGACTGGAACGAGCAACTGCAGGCCAACGCCCATGAGATAGGTCAGGACAAACACCCACGGCACAGGCATATGCAAGAAAGGTTGCCTCGGACCCCCCCAGCCTTCTCCTGCCCGCTTGTAGTCACTTAACCTGGCCCCATCTTGTGATGGTCCCTCAATGGGACCAGAGTTCGATGACGCTGCCGTCCGCTAACGACACGATGCTCAGAGCCATTTTGTCGTGCTGGAACCCTGACCGGTCCCTGCCGGGAGTAGCACGTCTTCGCGCCAGCCGGGCACTGATCCCGCCAATTCTCGCGAACCGTCCGGGATTGATCGGCTGGGTCGAGCGGGGTGCATCGATTTGGCCCGTGGTGGGCCTCACCGGTGCCGGACTCGATTGCCTTCGCGGATTAACATCGGCGCTTCGATGCTGGAACGAGTCGCCTTTATCTGCGCAATGCCAATGGAGCTCACCCCGCTCAAACGGAAGCTATCTCTCGAGAAGACCCGTGTCGGATTGGTCGAGATCCATATCGGCTTGCTGGGCGAGCGGCCGGTGGTAGCCATCGTCACGGGTATTGGCACTGCGCTGGCAACCGCAGGACTCGAGCGTCTTGTGGAAACGATCGACGTCGAACGAGTCGTCGTCGTCGGCATCACCGGCGCGGTTGGCAACGAAACACCGGTTGGCACGCTCATCCTGCCCGAGGTCGTCGTCAACAGCACCACCGGTGCCGAGTACCGGCCGGATCGGCTCGGCGAGGGCAAACCGAGCGGCAAGATGTGGACGAGCGACGTGCTCATCACGGACCTCGATGTCATTGGCTGCCTGCGGGCCAAGGGCGTGGTGTCATTGGACATGGAGACGGCCGCCGTTGCCGAGGTTTGTGAACGCCGTAACATCCCCTGGTCGGTCTTTCGGGTGATCAGCGACCACGTGACCGACGGCAGTGTGAACGAGGAGGTCTTCCGCCTGAGCAACCAGGACGGGACGCTAAGCGCCAGGGCGGTCACCGCCTACCTATTGAAACACCCACGTCGTATCCCTGGGATGGCTCGAATGGCCAGGGGGGTGAAGTCGGCAACCAATCACGCGGCGGCGGCCGCGATCAGCGCAGTGTCGCAGCTTCCGATCTTCGGACCATAGATGGATCGACGGGCTAGCCCCCGGACAGTACGAGACCGACCCGATCCACAAAGGAGTCCGTCGAACCGTATCGGTCGTGCGCATAGCGCCCGCCCTGGCTGCCGAGCGCGGCGTGGACCTCCGGGTCGAGCATCGCCTCGATGCACCACACCAGCTCTCCGGGTCCGTCGAACCAGAGTCCTCCCGACCCGGTTTCGGCATGCTCCTGTGCTCGCGATCCTTCGGGCACGACGATCGGTGTCCCGTACATGAGCGACTGCAGGCTTTGGCGAGCGAACAGCGACCCAGGTCTCATGTCCACGGTTAGGTAGGCCCATGCCATGAGTCGCATCAAGTCGCTCGCGCCCTTCATGCCCGGCGACTCGTGGACCACCGAGTCGGGCTTGTACACGACGAGCGCGTCTGACGCCGACACCGCTACTCTCCGAGCCGGAAAGCGCATCCGCAGAAGGTCGGCCCACGCGGTTGAGCCCTGAGGCCAGAAAGGCTTTCCAAGTATGACGAGCAGATAGTCCCGGTCCCCTCCGGCGTGGGGCTCGGGCTCGGCGCCCACGCTCGGGTTGACCGCAAGTGGTAGCCCCACGAACCGGACCCGATCTACGCCTAGCAGCGCTGCAGATGCATCACGTTCTGACTGGGTGAAGACGAGGACGTCGCCTGCTCGCTCGAACATTGGCCGGAACACCGGCAGGGCCATGCTGGCGAGGTCCATCGCGAGCGGAACGAGCACGAGAGGCACGTCGGCGCAGGATCTCTCGATGATCCTCAGAGTGCCGACCTGCCGGTAGTCGGCCACGACCACAAGGTCGGGAGCGATCTCGGTCAGGTGCACGCCGCCGGGCTCCCAAGGATCAGCGGGTCCCCCGACGAGCAGCTTTCGAAGGGAAGCGTTCTCTGATGGGAAGTCGCCCAGGTTCTGTGGCGGGTTCGGTGTCGTGTCACCGAAGGATCCGCCAAGGGCAGCGAGGACCAGATCTCGCCTTCGGTCCGAAGCGCGATCCGCGGTCGCGAGCTCGTACACGGAGAAGACGCCGTCCTGATACTGACGTGGCCGCTTTCCCTGTGTCGTTATCACGTGGATGTTGGCTGAGCAGGCCAGTGCGCCCGCCACCTGCCTCGTGGCCCAGCAGACCTCGTCGGTGCCCCCCCAGTGAGGCGCCAGCACCGCCACCGTCGGGGCGTCCGCTGAAAGCTTGCACACCTGTGTGAAGCGGCCCATCAAAGTACCGGTGGCTCATCCCGTGGGCCTGGGTCAGCAGAGCTGTCGGCGGACCTTTCGGGTAACACCTGATGCAGCCAGGCTGCGAGCTTGGCATCATTCTTGGCTTCGGCGAACTGCCGCTGCAGCATCGCGTTTGCAAGCTCGTCACACCTGCGGGCGAGCGTGTCGTTCGTTCTCACCACCCGCGCCAGGAACTCTCGCTCCTCGTTGAGGTATGGAGCGAGGACGCGAAAGGCGAGCCTTCCGAAAAGGCGGCTTACCCTCCCCTTGATCCCACCCCCGATGACAGCCGGGTCGAGGCGGTCAGGGAGCATCCAATGACGATGCATGTAATACAGGGACTCGTCGTCCTGCATGGGCGTGTGGGAACCGGGCAAGCCTGTGGGGGGCAGTGGCAGCCAACGCTCCGCGCGGTTGTCTTGCCTCACGCGCTCGATGAGCTCTCTGGCGTCGAGTGCGTGCTCTTCCATGCTCCGCCTCCTTCGTCCTCACCTGATCTGCGTCGGAGACCTGGCAACGGGACCGGGACCTTCGAACACCGAATGCTACGTTGGCCGCTGCATGCAGCACGACATGGGGAACGAGCCTGCGCCGACTGAGCCGAGCACCCTCGTCTCGGCCTCGCGGGGCGGCTTCGCAAAGGGCCGTGACACGCCGCCATCCACGGGCAGCCTCGTGCTCGCCGGTGCGTTGCAATGGTCGGTTGACCGCCTCTTGGAGCTCCTAGTGCGACCTTCCCCCGAACGGCTGCGCTTGGCCTGGGACGTCGACGCGGCAGGCGACCCCGTTGCATACCGATCGTGGCTCTCGGAGGTCGCCAAGCGCCGGCAGAAGGGCGAGGCGGGTGCCGCCTGCGACTTACCGACAGATGGTCCACTTCTCAGCGTAGTAGTTCCGGTGTACCGGCCAGAGGTCTGGTACTTGAGAGCCTGCATCGACAGCGTCAGGGCGCAGACCTACCGAAACTGGGAGTTGTGCGTATGCGACGACGCTTCAGGCGATGAGCGTGTGACATCCTTGCTGGCTCAGCTCTCGTCTGCCGATCGTCGTGTGAAGGTTGTAGCCAACGACGTCAACGGTGGAATATCTCGGGCGACCAATTCGGCTCTGGCCATTGCTAGAGGTGAGTATGTTGCCCTGCTCGACCACGACGATTCGTTAGAGCCCGAGGCGCTCGCAGAGATAGCGAGGGCGCTACAGGTTCATCCCGATACGGACGTTCTCTACAGTGACAACGACAAGATCGACGAGCAGGACCGTCAGTTCGATCCGCACTTCAAGACCGATTGGGCACCCGATCTCCTGCTCACCTTCCCGTATCTCGGTCATCTGCTGGTCGTGAAACGTGACCTCCTGGAGAAAGTCGGCGGGTTCCGTTCTGAGTTCGACGGAAGTCAGGACTACGACGTGATGCTGCGCGCCACGGAGCACGCCCGCCGAGTGGTGCACGTTGCGAGGGTTCTCTATCACTGGCGTCAGGTTGCCGGCTCTGCCGCAGGTGACGAGACTGCGAAACCGTGGGCTCACGAGGCCAGCAGGCGTGCTCTGGAAGATGCGCTGTGCCGACGGGTCATCGATGCGACCGTGGAGGACGGGGTCTTCCAAGGCTGGTACGACGTCCGCCGGAAGATCGTCGGGAGCCCATCGGTTACCGTCATCATTCCGTTTCGCGATCAGGCATCGCTTACCGCGCAGTGCTTGGTTTCACTCGAGGTCGCGCCCGGGTACGACAACTTCGAGATCCTGCTCGTCGACAACGGCAGTGTCGAGCCCGAGACCCGGGCTTTTCGCGAACGCATCGAACGACTCGGGACACGTGTTCTCGAGTACCCAGGGCCGTTCAACTGGTCCGCCATCAACAACCTCGCTGCCAGAGAGTCCAACTCCGAACTGCTGTTGTTTATGAACAACGACATCGAGGCGAGCAGGGAAGGGTGGCTGCACGCTCTAGTGGAGCTCGCGCAGGTGCCAGAGGTGGGGGCGGTGGGCGCGCGCCTTGTCTTTCCCGACGGTGTGATTCAGCACGCGGGTGTCGTCATGGGGATGGGAGGGATTGCAGGCCACGTGTTCTCCGGCATGCCTGCAGGTCGGCATGGCTACTTCGGCTGGGACGCTGTCGTCCGGCCCTACAGCGCCGTCACCGGCGCGTGCATGATGAGCAGGAAGACGGTGTTCGAGGAGATCGGTGGTTTCGACGAGGAGTTCAATGTGGCTTACAGCGACGTGGACTACTGCATGCGGATGTCCGACATTGGATATCGCGTTCTCTTCACCCCGCACGCCGAGATGGTTCACCACGAGTCTGTTAGCCGCGGGTTGTCCGGTCAGGCGGGCGACGTTAAGCGCTTCGTTGGTAAGTGGGGTAGGGATCGATTCCGAGTGGACCCCTTCTACAACTTGAACCTGGGTCTGCTGTCCACGTGGTGCGCACTGCGTCCACTCGACGAGGACGAACGCTGGGAGAAGATCGTCGACGATCTCGTAGGGTCATAGCGGTTCCGTGATCGAAGCTCCGTACGGTGTCTGGCGTTCCTCGATCAGCGCTCGTGACACGGCGCGCGGCGGGGTGCGTCTGAACGGGGTCGGTTTCGGCGCTGATGGCAGCGTGTACTGGTCGGAGGGACGCCCGAGCGAAGGCGGCCGGAACGTCATAGTGCGCCGAGCCGACGACGGTAGCCGGGCGGACGTGTTGCCCGCAGGGTGGAACGCTCGTACGAGAGTGCACGAATACGGCGGCCGCGCATGGATTGCCGTTGGCGACGGTGGGCTGGTCTTTGCCAACTGGGACGACCAACGGCTCTATCTCCTCGAGTCCGGCACTGCCACAGAGCCCCGGCCTCTCACGCCTCAGCCCGCTGAACCTCAGGGTGAGCGCTACGCAGACCTTGTTCTCGGCCCAGACGGTCGGGAGGTCCTGTGCGTGCGTGAGCGTGCTGTGAGGGGCAGCGCGGTGACCCGCGACATTGTGGCCGTCGCTCTCGATGGCAGCTTCGCTGTTCGAACGCTCGTCGTGGATGGTCACTTCCTGTCCAACCCCCGGCCGTCCCCCGACGGACGGCATTTGTCGTGGCTCACCTGGGACCACCCCCGGATGCCCTGGGACGGGACCGAGCTGCGCGTGGGCGAGATCGGCGCGGACGGCTCGGTCGGCATCCCCCGCACCCTGCTCGGGGGGGCGGAGGAGTCGGTGTTCCAGCCGGAGTGGGCGGACGATGGCGCGCTCTATGCGGTGTCTGATCGAAGCGGCTGGTGGAACCTTTACAAGGTCAGCCTCACCGGTGATCTCGAAGCTCTCTGTGAGCGTGCCGAGGAGCTCGGAAGGCCCCAGTGGGTCTTCGGTATGGCCACCTACGGAGTACTGGGTGACGGGCGCATAGTGGTGATCCACGCGAAAGGCACCTGGACCATGGGCTTGCTCGACCCGGCCACGCGAGTCCTTCACCGGGCAAGTCCCGACCCTTCCGGTCGTTTCACCTACTTCGAGCCCGTGCTCGCGGTCCATGGCCCGCTCGTGGCTGTCGTTGGCGGCGGGTCCGTCACTGCGCTGTCGGTTGTGTGCTTGGACACGCGCACCGGGAACCTCGAGGTGCTGCGTTGCAGCGTCGGCGAGGTACCCGACCCCCGCTACCTACCGGTGGCGCGCTCGGAGACTTTCAGCGGTCCAGGCGGTCGCGACGTCCATGCCTTTGTGTATGCACCGAAGAACCCTGAGTTCACCGGCCCGAAGGCAGACCTGCCTCCTTATGTGGTGTTCGTCCACGGCGGTCCGACCGGTCAGATCTCACCGGTTCTCGACTTGCAGGTCGCCTACTTCACCAGCCGCGGCATCGGCGTGGTGGGCGTCGACTATGGCGGCTCGACCGGGTACGGTCGCGAGTACCGCAACCGGCTGCGTGGCCAGTGGGGCGTCGTCGACGTGGAGGACGTGGTCGCGGTCGCAAGAGGCCTGGCAGAGCGTGGCGAAGCAGATCCACGGCGTCTGCTGATCCGTGGAGCTAGCGCGGGTGGGTTGACCGTGCTGGCAGCGTTGACTCGCACAGACGTCTTTGCCGGCGGTACGTCTTACTACGGGGTGGCGGACCTGATGGGCCTCGTGGAGGACACGCACGACTTCGAGTCTCACTACATCGACGTACTTGTCGGCCCTTTGCCCGAAGCCCGCCCCCTCTACGACGAGCGCTCGCCCCTGTCACATGTCGACGAGCTCGACTGTCCGATCCTGCTCCTTCAGGGAACCGAGGACAAGATCGTCGCTCCCAAGCAAGCCGAGATGTTCCGCGACGCGATGGTGAGAAAAGGCATCGCGCACGCGTACATCGCGTTCGAGGGGGAGCAGCATGGCTTCAGGCGCTCAGGGACGATTGAACGGGCGCTCGAGGCCGAGCTGTCCTTCTACGGCCAGGTGATGGGCTTCGAACCGCCGGACGTTCCCGTGCTCGCGCTCACACGTGGGGGCGGTCGAAACACCTGACGGGAGGTGCTTGCACTCACGCGTTGCTCACGAGCGCCGTGTCTGCGGTCGGCTTCGGGGCAACGGATCAGACGCGTGGCCCAGCGCTGTGCCTGAGCTCAGCGAGGAGATGGTTCATGAGGTCATCTGGGCAGCGCCGGGGGCCAGAGCCGCACCGTGTGACACCGGGCCGTAGGGTCGGCCCCGTCAACTCTGGAGGTGCCCATGCCCATCGATCCAGTCCTGCGGACGATCCTCGAGCGGATGGCCGCCCTGGAGCAGGCGCGCCCCTCAGAGATGACCCCCGAAGAGGTGCGCGTCACCTACATGGCGATGGCCGGCATGGGAGCGGTGCCGCCGAACCCGCCGGAGGTCCAGGACCGCACCATTCCCGGACCGGCGGG
>PLIG01000205.1:41015-99896 GCA_003139255.1 Acidimicrobiaceae bacterium
GAGGACAGCCTGGCGGCCACTGCCTGGGTGTCGGAGCACGCCGCCGATCTCGGGGCGGACGCGACCCGTCTGGCCGTGGCGGGAGACAGTGCCGGGGGCAACATGTCGGCTGTCATCTGCCGGAGGGCCCGGGACGCCGGAGGCCCCCCGATCGTCTTCCAGCTGCTTATCTATCCCCCCACTGACCTCACCAACTCCTATCCCTCGCACAAACAGAACGGGCAGGGTTACCTGCTGACATCGGAGATGATCGACTGGTTCACCGGCCATTACCTGGGCGACGGGGACTGCCGGAACCCAGATGTCTCGCCGCTGTACGCGCAGAACCTGTCAGGGCTCCCTCCGGCCCTGGTGATCACAGCCGAGTACGACCCGCTGCGCGACGAGGGTGAGGCCTACGCCGAGCGGCTCCGCGATGCCGGAGTGGATGTCCGCCTCGTGCGCTACGACGGCATGGTCCACGGCTTCCTGCAGATGAACGGTGTGGTGCTCGGCGCCGCAACGGCTATCGCCGACGCCGCAGGCGCGCTGCGGGAGGCGCTCGGTCCCGCCAAGGTCTGAGGACCCCCCCACACGGCGGCTGCACGACAGCCGTGGAAATGAGAGCGTGGTGCGGTGGACTTGCCGGTCATGCCCCCGGTTGCCCCCATGCTGGCCAAGCTCGCTCGCGCGCTGCCGATCGGAGAGGGTCTGGTCTACGAGCCGAAGTGGGACGGCTTTCGCTGCATCGTGTTTCGCGACGGGAACGAGGTGGAGCTGGGCAGCCGCAACGGGCGTCCTCTCACCCGGTACTTCCCCGAGTTGGTTGGTCCGCTTCGTAGCTACCTGCCTGAGCGGGTTGTGCTCGACGGCGAGATCGTGATCGCCGGGTCGCGCGGCCTCGACTTCGAGGCGCTCCTGCAACGCATCCACCCGGCCGAGTCACGTGTCTTGATGCTCGCCTCATCGACTCCGGCTTCGTTCGTAGCCTTCGACATCCTCGCGCTCGACGAGCGTGATCTGCGTCGCGCTCCGTTCGGTGAACGTCGCAGGTTGCTCGAGGAGTGCCTGTTCGGCGCGCGTCCGCCGGTGCACATCACACCGGCCACCTCGGACCCAGAAGTGGCGCGCGATTGGTTCGTTCGTTTCGAGGGGGCGGGTCTTGACGGGGTGGTCGCAAAGGCAGTCACCCGGTCCTACCGCGAGGACGAAAGAGTGATGGTGAAGGTGAAGCACGAGCGCACCGCGGACTGTGTCGTGGCCGGTTTCCGCTGGCACAAGTCGGGCGGGACGGTGGGCTCTTTGCTGCTCGGTCTCTACGACGACGCGGGGATTCTCCACCACGTGGGCGTGGCCGCCTCGTTCGCTACGGTCCGGCGCCGCGAATTGGTGGAGGAACTCGCCCCTTACCGCGTGACATCCCTCGAGGGGCATCCATGGGAGGGGTGGGCCGAGGCGGAGGTGCAAGGCGCGGCCGGGAGAAAGCCCGGAGCTCCGTCGCGCTGGAACGCTGACAAGGACCTGAGTTTCGAGGCGCTTTCACCGAAGCTTGTCTGCGAGGTCGCCTACGATCACCTCCAAAGTGGGCGTTTCCGGCATGCGACCACTTTCCGTCGCTGGCGTCCGGATCGGGTGCCCGAGACCTGCACCTACGCGCAACTCGAGACCGTCGTCCCCGAGGAGCTGGAGGCGGTTTTCGGAGCCTGAGGAGTGATCAGTCGGGCCCGGGTCGGGCCCGACTCGGCGCCACCCGCCGGGGCTCGCCACGTTGTTTTGCGAAATGCGGTGGCCAGGGTGCGTCGCCGAGACCCTCGGCCTGATCGCGCTCGGCGAGCTCGAGGAGCGGTGAGAGGTCATAGCGGTGGTCGTCGATCCCCTCGGCAGGGTCGCCGCGCTCGGCGAAGCGGGCGGGGACCGTCGCGATGGTGAGGTCACCGGGATCAGCGTCGAGAACCTCGTCCCATTCGAGGGGGCACGAGACACGTGCCTCGGCGTTTGCCCGTACCGAGTACGCGGAGGCCACGGTGCGGTCCCGGGCATTCTGGTTGTAGTCGATAAAGACGCGCGGTCCGCGTTTCTCCTTCCACCACGCAGACGTGGCGATGTCGGGCATTCGGCGCTCTATCTCGCGCGCAAGAGCGAGAGCGGCGCGGCGTACGTCGGTGAAGCCCCACCGAGGTTCTATGGGGACGTTCACGTGCATCCCGCGCGACCCGGAGGTCTTGGGGAAGCCGGCCATGTGGTGGTCGTCGAGCACGAGGCGGGCTTCGAGCGCGGTTACCCGCACGGCGTCAAAGGGCACCTCTGGCTGGGGGTCCAGGTCGATCCGCAGCTCATCAGGGTGATCGACGTCGCTTCGGCGTATGGGCCAGGGGTTGAGGTCAAGGCACCCGAGGTTGACCGCCCACAAGATGTGGGCCACGTCGACGGGGCACAGCTCGGCGACGGTGCGGCCGCTCGGAAAGCTGACCGTGACCGTCTCTATCCAATCGGGGTGGCTGTCGGGAACGCGCTTCTGGTAGAAGAAGGGCCCTTGCGCGCCGTCGGGGTAGCGCTTGAGCACGGTCGGTCGCTCTCGCACCCCGCGTAGCGCGCCGGGTCCCACCGCCAGGTAGTAGCGCACAAGGTCGAGCTTGGTCTCGCCGCGCGCCGAGAAGAACACCTTGTCCGGGTTCGACACCCTCACGGTGTGATCGTCGACCTCGATCTCGACGGGCGGGACATTTTTGGCCACAACTAGATGTTGACACGCCTGAGCGGTGCCGGCTCTGGCGAATCCTCCCCGGCGCTCTCGGTTAGCTTGACGACGATGCAACCGGTCGAGGCGCTGAGACGGATCGCCTACCTTCTCGAGCGCGACGGAGCCGAATCGTACAAAGTGTGGGCGTTCCGACGAGCCGCGGCGGCGATCGCAGAGCTCGGTCCCGAGAGGCTGCGCCAGCTGGCTGCGACCTGTGGACTACGTCAGCTTTCCGGAGTTGGTGAGACGACGGCGCGAGCCATTACCGAGGCGTTGGAGGGAGGAGCGCCGTCGTACCTGAGTGCCCTCGAGGCCCGCGAGCCTTCGAAGCTCGAGGGCCGCGCAGGGGAGCTGCGAGGGTTGCTGGCAGGGGACTGCCACAGCCACTCGGACTGGTCCGACGGGGGCAGCCCCACCGACGAGATGGCGGAGGCCGCTCGAGAACCCGGCCACAGGTACCTTGCGCTCACCGATCACAGTCCTCGGTTGACGGTCGCCCACGGCCTTGATCGAGAGCGTCTCTTGCGTCAGCTCGACGTGGTGCAGGAGCTGAACTCCGAGATGGCTCCGTTTCGGATCCTCACGGGCATCGAGGTCGACATCCTCGAGGACGGCTCACTCGACCAGGACGAGGACCTTCTCGCCCGGCTCGACGTGGTGGTGGCGAGCGTCCACTCGAAGCTCAAGATGGAGTCGGCCGCGATGACGAGGCGGATGATCGCCGCGGTCGAGAGTCCTCACACTGACATCCTCGGGCACTGCACCGGTCGGATACTGGTGGGGCGCGGCCGTCGCGAGTCCAAGTTCGATGCTGACGCCGTCTTCGAAGCGTGTTCGCGAACCGGGACGGCGGTTGAGATCAACTCGCGGCCCGAGCGTCGGGACCCACCTCCGCCGCTTCTGCGAAAGGCGGTGGACGCAGGCTGCCTGTTCTGCGTGGATACCGATTCCCACGCTCCCGGCCAGCTCGAGTGGCTCGGCAACGGTTGCGAGCAAGCCGCGGATGCAGACGTTCCGCACGACCGGGTGGTCAACACTTGGTCCATCGCGCAGCTGTTGACTTGGGCCGACGCCCACGTTGCATGAGGCCGTACGGGCTCGGTCAAGAGCCACCACTCGGCGAGGAGCCATAGCCTCGTTCAGACCCACAGCCTCAGCCGATCCGGACCTCGCGCGCAGACGGGACTCGCGAAGGGCTGAGCCCTGCCCTTTCGACAGCGCTCGCGAAGCGCCGCGCGTCGCGAACAGCACAGCCGCACTCGTCGTTATTGAAGTACACGTAAATGGTCGCCGACTTCGGCCACATCGCGGCCAGTCGCTCGGCCCACGAGCGCAGGGCACTCGGGCCGTAGCAGGGTTGCGGATGCGCCCGTCCTGCGTGGAGCCGCAGGTACCCCCAAGTTGTTGTGCGCCAGTGGGGGGTCTTGCGTCCGGGGGTGTCGCTCAGGCAGAAGGCGGCGCCGTGGCGGGCTAGCACTGCGGGTGTGTCAACCTCGAACCACGACTTGTGGCGGGGCTCTACAGCCACAGCGACGTCGTCGGGGAACTGCTCGAGGACCTCTTCGAGAGCCTCGAGGTCGGCGCGCAAATTCGGCGGAAGCTGCAAGAGCACCGGCCCGAGCTTGGACCCGAGATGTCCGGCGTGTTCGAGCAGCCGCTTCACAGGCTCCACGGGATCGCGCAGGCGCTTGGTGTGGGTGATGTACCTACTCGCTTTAACCGCCAGCACGAAGTCTTCGGGTGTGCGCGATCTCCAAGCTTCGAACGTCGACGGTTCGGGCAACCGGTAGAAGGCGCTGTTCAGCTCGACCGTGGCGAAGCGAGCCGCGTAATGCTCGAGCCAGCGCGCCTGAGGAAGACCCGAGGGGTAGAAGCGCTCCCGCCAGTGCGGGTACTGCCATCCCGATGTGCCGATGAGCACAGGCACGATGTCAACGCTATTCGAGGACTTCGAGCGCCTCGTCGACGATCGTCACCGTGGAGGTGTGAGCGTGAGTTGCGGATCGCTCGATGAGCCCGTGCAGGTAGATCGCAAGGCTCGCCAGAGCTGCGCGCGAGTCTCGGGCGAGCAGAGGGACGGGTTCGCTCCCTCTGTCGAGGCCCGAGACCTCGAGGAGGGCTTGGCGGAGCGCGAGCAGGCTCGAACAGGCCGGGACGGTTCCGATACCGACGACGCGAAGCCAGGCGCTCAGCGCGAAGACGAGGGTGAGGTTCCCCTCGACCAGGTCGCCACGGACCAGCCCGGCGAGGCCGAGCCCCGCCTGACGGGCGAACTCGCGAGCGGCGTCTCGGTGTGCGAGAGCCGGTTCGGGCATGGGCGTCTCGGTAAGGCGCACGATCGAACCTCCTTCGAATCCAGTGTCCCAAGTGGGTGTGTCGCGTTGGTGGACCGCGCGCGAGCCCAGGTCAGGACACTGCCCGGTACGCTCTGTGGGGACATATTGGTGGAGCCACCTGGGAGGTGCCCATGGCGCGTGCCATCTGGACGGGCTCGCTCAGCTTCGGTCTGGTGAGCGTGCCGGTCGGGTTGTACTCGGCCACCGAGGACAAGACCATCCACTTCAACCAGTTCCAGGCCGGCACCGCCGACCGAATCCGCAACAGGCACGTGAACGAGCGGACGGGCGCGGAAGTCGAGTACCGCGACATCGTGAAGGGGTTCGACCTGGGCGGGGGGGAGTACGTGATCATGACCCCAGAGGAACTCGACGCCGCGGAACCCCAGAAGTCGCGCACCATCGACGTGGCCGACTTCGTGGACCTCGACGAGATCGACCCGACCTACTTCCGGCGTTCGTACTACCTCGCCCCTCAGGGCGAGCAGGTGCAGCGCGCCTACGCGCTTTTGCTGAAGGTGATGTCGGAGTCGAAGAAGGTGGGCATCGCCACCTTTGTGATGCGGAACAAGGAGTACCTGGTAGCGGTGCGCCCAGGACGCGATGTGCTCGTGCTCGACACCATGTTCTTTTCCGACGAGATCCGCGACCCGCGGTCGGAGATCCAGGGAGTCCCCGTCGAAGCCGACTTCACCGAGCGAGAGCGTGATACGGCGATGCTTCTTATCGATTCCATGACGGCGACGTTCGATCCCGAGAACTACCACGACTCCCATCGCGAGCGTGTCCAGGAGCTCGTGAAACGCAAGCGCAAGGGCGAGGAGATCGTCGTCGAGCCCGACACACAGAGGTCTGCACGAGTGGTGGATCTCGCAGATGCGTTGCAGCAGAGCCTTGAGGCGGCGAAAAGCCGCCATCGCGCTGGTGGGGATCGAGCTTCTCGGCGAGAAGGACCCCCCTCGGCGGCCAGGCCGGCGGGAAGGAAGAGGGAAGCAGCCGCGTCAGCCAGTTCGTCTCACTTTGCTGCAGGTGCCGATCTCTCGGAGCTGAGCAAGTCCGACCTCTACGACAGAGCGACCGAGCTCGAAATCCCCGGGCGCTCGAAGATGAGCCGGGAGGAGCTGGAAGACGCACTTCGCGTTGCGAGCGGCTCGCTCCGCCGCCGTGCCTCGTGAGCTTTCGAGATGGGTGTCGATCTCGGGCTCTGCCGAACCGGCCCTAGCAGGTCGAAGTGCCGACCGACCGTCAGTCCTTGGCGATCAGCTCGACGACCGGGATGACGCGCTTCGTGTTTTGCTGGTACTCGGCGAATCCCGGGTAGCGGCGGGCCTGCTCGAGGAAAATGTGATCCCGATCAGTGCCGGTGACCGGCACCGCCGTCGCCGCGTACGTCTCAGTCCCGACCTCGACGGTCACGTCGTGGTGCGCGACCAGGTTGTGGTACCAGTCCGGGTCGGCGTCGGCGCCGGCCTTGGAGGCGAACACGAAGCGCCGCCCATCAAAGTCGAGGTACATCATCGGGTTGACCCGTGCCTCACCGGTTCTCGCCCCGGTGGTGTGCAGGAGCAGGATCGGCGCACCTTCGAACTGTCCGCCTACCCGACCCGCGTTGGCCCGGAATTCCTCGATGATCTTGCGGTTCCAGTCCTGCACCTCGCTCATGGCCCACCTCCATCCATAAAGAGCACGATATAGGTCCCGCACGGCTCATCAGGCACCTGGGATCATCTCTGATCTCCCGTGCCGTCAGGCGACCGGGTCTCAGGCGAGGTGCACCGCGTCTCGGATCAACAGCGCCAGCACCATCGCCATTACCACGACGTAGATCGCGCTGATCCCCCAGCGCCAACGGTGGCTGGCGACCCAGAAGCGCCGCACCGCTATCACGTCGAAGACGAGGGCGACCACGGCGATCGGTATCCCGATGACGGGGCCGACCCGTGCTGCTGCACCGAGCGCGGGGGTGATCACGGGGAGGATGACGTAGCCGAGGATGCAACGAAGCCCCGACAGAGCGATCGACACGTTGAACATCCGGTGGGCGGCCGCCTCCCCGGCGCCACCGCCCTCGCCTTCGGTGGTCCGCGGTCGCTTCTCGGGGACCAGCAACAACCGGCGTACTACCGGTTCAGCTCGTTCGAGGCGCGCGCCGCGCGTCCGGTCTGCGACGGCGCCGTTCCCCATAGGGCGACACGCTATGTCGGCGCGCACAATTCCCGTGCCGTCAGGCGACCGGGCCGGTGGCGAGGCGCACGGTGGCGGTGTGCCGTTGGCCCGAGGAGTCGACCCATCCGACCTTCACCGAGTCGCCAGGATGGTGGCCGTACATCAGGTTGGACAGTGTGGTCGGGGAGTCCACGTTCTCTCCGCCGAGAGAGGTGATCACGTCTCCGGCGGTGATCCCCGCCTGGCTGGCAGGCGATCCGCTCTCGACGTTCTCGACTTGCGCGCCCGGGAGTACGAGGGAGCCCTGTATCACCACCCCCAGGAGTGCGTTTGGCCCGATGTGGATCGTCGATGAGCCGTTTCCTGCCTCGATCTGGTGTGCTATGGAGAGCGCCTGATTGATCGGGATGGCGTAGGACACGCTCGACCCGGATTGGAACTGGAACCCTGCAGACGCCGCGGTGTCGATGGCGACCACGTACGCAGAGTTGTCGACGAGGGGCCCACCCGAGTCCCCGGGCTGCAACGAGGCGTCGGTCTGGACGAGCCCGGAGAGCTGCTCGGAGCTGTCGTCGACCTCGTCGCTGGCTGTGATGGTCTGGTTCAGAGCTGTGACATTCCCCGTGGTGACACTGGGCGTACCCCCGGTACCTCCAGCGTTCCCGATGGCGGTCACGGCCTGCCCGAGTGTGAGCTTCGAGGAGTTGCCCACCCTCACGGTGGCGAGTCCCGACACTCCGGGCAGGCGGAGCAATGCGATGTCGTTCGTCTTATCGGTCCCCACGACCGAGGCGGAGTAGGTGTGGCCGTTGCCTAGGTCGGTAACGCTCACCGAGATAGCACCCTCCACGACGTGGTTATTGGTGAGGATCTCCCCAGAGGAGCCGATCACCATCCCGGTCCCGGCGGCGGTTCCTGCGTTCAGGCCGAGTTGGGTGTTCACGTCCACCAGTCCGGACTCCACCTTTGCCGCGACGCCCGACGCGGCCGGTGCCCCCGTTGACGATCCAGTCCCACCGGAGCCCGGCTTCGAGGGGGAGAAGCCGCGAGAGGAGTTCGAAGCTCGCCCGGCGAGCACGCTCACGACAGCTACGACCACGACCAATGCGGCCACGGCTGCCACCCGCAGCCACTGGTTTCGAGGTTCCACCCGTGAGGGGAGCGGCCACCCGGTTCCGGGGTGGGCACCCGGCTGGTCCCACCCGCTCCCGTGTCCGGAGCCAGGGAGAGCCGTAGGCGGCCATCTGTCGCCTCCGCCGTGGTACCAAGCCGGGGGGGCCGGGTAGCCGGGAGGTGCTTGTGGCGGGTAGCCGGGAGGTGCTTGTGGCGGGTAGCCGGGAGGTGCTTGGTATGTGTGCCACGGCTGAGCCTGTGGCGGGTAGCCGGGCGGCGCCTCCGGCGGGTAGCCGGGCGGTTCTTCGGGCTCGTGTCCGGAAGGAGTCTCAGACGGGTCACGCGAGCCGGGCTGCGGATCGTGGTCCATCGAGTCCATTAGACCGGTACAACCTGTGAATCGGCTGTGCGGTCCTTGTGAGAGGATGTCTCCCCGGGATGAACCGGAAATGCGAGGCTGCCCTGGTTTGCATGCTCAGCCGGCCGGGCCGCGACCGACGGCGGGGTCGGGTTTCGTCGAGGGCGTCGCAGGCGCCAGAGAAGTGGGACCCGGCGGGCGCCGCGATGATCGCGACGAACTGTCAGGTGAAGAGCCGGAGGTAGGGACGGCTGATGGGGTTCTCGTGCTGGCGCGACTTCGAGCATCCTTCCTATGAGAGTAAGCGCGATGGCGTTGTCGTCGTCACCCTCGATCGGCCTGGCGCGCTGAAGGGGGCCAACGTGCGTGCGCATCGCGAGATGTTCGAGATGAACCCAGCCATCGATGGAGACCATCATTCGATCGTATTGTGCGATTCGCTCCGAACGTCGGACCAGTGAACCTCTTCGCGCAGGCGTTCGTGACGATCCTGGTGGTCATGGACCCGGTGGGGAACGTGCCAGTCTTTCTTTCCTTGACTCGAGACAGACGGGTTGCCGAGCCGCGACGGGCGGCCCTGCAGGCCACGGCGGTAGCTGCCTCGGTCGTGTACGTCTTCGCCCTCTTCGGCCAAGAGATCCTGCACCTTCTGGGCATCTCGGTCGCCGCGCTGGAGGTCGCCGGCGGAATGATCCTGGTGTTGGTCGCGCTCCAGTTGCTCGAGGCGCCAATGTCGGGTAGCGGCAGTTCGCGCGGCGCGGTCAACGTCGCGTTTGTGCCCCTCGGCACCCCGCTTCTCGCCGGCCCAGGCGCGATCGCTGCGACCATGATCTACGTACGGCGCGCCCACGGGGCAGGCGAGGTCGCAGCCGTGATGGGGGCGCTAGCAGCGGTCCTTGTGATCGTCTATCTGGCCATGCGTTTCGCAGGCCGGCTGCGTCGGTTGCTTCGTGACAATGGCATTGAGTTCGCGTCGCAGATAGTCGGACTGTTGCTGGCCGCCATCGCCGTGCAGATGGTTGCGACCGGTGTCCAGGTGTGGGTCCGACACGGTGTCTGACGAGGCCATGACCTGACGCTGACGGCTGCAGTCGAGGCTCAGGCGACACGCACACGAGGTCCGGGGGGCGGCGCACCGAGGGCGCAGGGCTCAGGGGAAGCTTAGGGGCCTGCCATCACAAGACGGTGACGAGCGTGCCTAGAGGCGTGTAGGGGTAGACCACAGCGGCGTTGGCGGGCGGCATCTCGACGCAACCCAGGCTCTGAGGGGTGCCGTAGGTCGAGCGGATGAAGCCGTGGAGGGCGTCGCCACCATGGAAGTAGCTGACCCAAGGAATATTGGGGTCGCTGTAGTGACTACCGTCGGGGTTCGTCCCCGACATGGTGGTCGAGACGTAACGAGCGAAGACGGGCCAGGTGCCGAGCTCCGTCGGAGCCGCCTCGATGCCGCTGTTAGCCGCCGACCTGTAAACGACTGCCCCGTCGCGCCACACGTCCACGTGCTCAGGTATCGACGTGGACACCACGACGAAGTCGTAGTGACCGTAGGTGTCTGTCTGTCCGGCTGCCGCGGCCTGCAACAACGCTCCCCACACCTGGGGTCCTGCTGTGCCGTCGGTCGGGAGCTGATGCTGGTTCTCGAAGGCCATGACCGCTCCCTTCGTAACCACGTTCGACAGCCCGGGTGACCACAGCGCCATGAAGTTGCTCGGCAGGCTGTTCCACCGCCAGGCGAAGGTGCCGACCTGCGGTATCGCCATCTCGCTCGGGGGGATCGCGGCCGCGTCGGACGCAGTGAACGACACCGGCAGGTAACCGAGCTGGGCGAGCAGCTGTTGCAGGCGAAGCGTCGACATCGGCGCCACCGTGAAGCTCACGGTCACATTCTCGGAGAGGTGCGTCCCGTTCGAACCGAGGATGCCGCTGCTACCTCCGGGCACCGAGAGCCGCTCGGTCGTTCCAGGGGGCAAGCTCCCGACCCCCTCGAAGGCGAGGGTGCCGGGGGAGGTCTGGATCCACGTCCCCGCCACCGGTGGGTTCAGGCTCGGCTGGACGCCCCCTGCTGCGACGGGGGAGCTGAAGTAAAGGGCCAGGGAGGCGTCTGGCGCCACGCCGGTGGCGCCGGAGGAGGGGACGGAGGACACCAGCGACAAGCTCGGATGGCCTTTCGGCGACGAGACGTACGAGGCTCCGGCGTTCGAGGAGGTGAGCCGTGACTCGATCAGCGCACTTGACGCCGCTGCCAGCGCGCCGATGGTGACGATGATGCCCGCGGTCAACCACGGGTGATTTGAGAATCGTGTTCGGATGAAGGTCTTCCCGCCCATCGAGTTGGATCGTACCAGCGCGCGTTCGCGCGAAACGGTCATGGAGGCCCTTGCGCCGCGCGCCGGAATCGGTGACGGTGGCTGTGCTCAGGTGCCTGGTAGCACTGCAGCCTGGACGCGACGATCGATGCGCCGGACGCGTTCGGGATCGGTCACCTTTCCTCCCGACTTGTCGCGCACGTAGAAGGCGTCCACCACTTCGTGGCCGAGGGTGGAGGCGCGCGCGGCTACCACGTCGAGCCCCTCGTCGAAGAGCGATGCCGTGATCCGGTGGAGCAGTCCCAGCGAGTCGGCGGCCCGCACCTCCACCACGCTGCAGGTGGCCGAGGCGGCGTTGTCGACGGTCACCTGAGTCGCCACCGGGCGCGCCGAGGCCGCCCGGCGGGCACCTGCATACACACGCTCCTGTTCGACGAGGCGCTCGGTGAGCGGGAAGGTGCCGCGGAGCACTGCGTCGAGCTCGTCCGCCACCTGCTCCCAGTCCGGCCAGCGTCCGCGAGCCGGCTCCACTGTGAAGACGTCGACCGCAAAGCCGTCCTCACCGGTGGCGTTGGCCGAACGCACGTCGAGGCCCCTCAGGGCGAGCACCCCGGTGATCGCGGCGAGAAGCCCCGGGCGGTCGCGCGCCACGACCGTGACCCCGGGTGCCTCGGCCGCGACGACAGAACGGCCGAGCACCTGCACCTGCCGCATCAGCGCGCGGTGCCGATCGGTCACGAGGGAAGGGGCCGGCACTCCCGGTGGCTCTCCTGCCATGGCGGTCGCTGCGCGCGCCGCGAGGTCGGCCACCAGGCCTGCCTTCCAGGGCCCCCACGCCGACGGCCCGGTGGCGAGGCTGTCGGCCTCGGTGAGCGCTACCAGCAGTTCCAAGCGCGAACGGTCACCGGTGGCCTCGACCACGGCTGAAACCGTGGCGGGGTCGTCGAGGTCGCGCCGTGTGGCGAGCTCGGACAGCAGCAGATGGTTCCGCACAAGCGCGACGAGGACTTCCGCGTCGGCAGGGGCTAGACCCATGCGCGCGGCGATCTTCGCCACGACCTCTACGCCCGCGATTGTGTGGTCGCCCGGATAGCCCTTGCCGATGTCGTGGAGGAAGGCGCCCAGGAGCAACAGGTCGGGCCGTGACACCCGCAACGCCAGTGGCGCCGCCCTCGCCGCGGTTTCGAGGAGATGCCGGTCGACGGTGAAGAGGTGGTAGACGTTTCGCTGAGGGCGGTTGCGCACCGTCTCCCATTCGGGAAGAAGGCGCTTCAGAATGCCTTTCTGGTCGAGCGCCTCTAGAGCCGCTATCGCAGGCGGACCGGCGGAGAGCACCCGCACCAGGGCCTCACGCATCTCGGTGGGCCACGTGTCACGGGGCGTAGGTGCCGCTGCGGCGAGAGCCTCCAGGCTGGCTCGCCCAATGGGCAGGACGCGTTCAGCGGCCACGGCGGCCAGTCGCAGGGACAAGGTGAGGTCCTCCTCGACCGGTGCCCCGCTGTCGAGTATCGCTTCCTCTCCGCCTTCTCCGTCGCGAGCGATGGCCACTCCCGGCTCCACCACCTTCGGTGCACCCGGCTCGTAGCCCGCAGTTTCGCCACCTCTTCGGAATGCTCGCCCTGAGGCTCCGTCGGAGCCGTCGCCGCCGGCACCGGTCGCTCGGGTCGTGCTCGCCGTGTGTCCACGTGCGGCGCGAGGAACTGCGCGCCCGATGCGTCGCAGCCACGGTCGCCGTGTGTCGGGCCTGCTCCACAGTGATCGCCTCCGCCACGCGTCGTCTGTCGCCCAGGCGATGGTGCGGCCGGCCTCTGCGATGGCCGCCATGAGCGCGTCCGCACTGCTGTAGCCGAGGGTGGCAGCAACCTGGTCCTGCTCCTGGAGCAAGAGCCGGTCGGTGGCGCGTCCGGTCGCCCGGTGAAGTTCGACTCGCGCCGCAATGAGCACAGCTCCCGCCTCCTTCAAAGCGGAAAGGTCGACGTTCTCGCCTAAGGCGGGCACGGCCAAAGCAGCGGCGTTGACCGCGTGGACGTCTCGCAGACCGCCGTGAGCCTCCTTCAGGTCGGGCTCTAGCAGGAACGCCACGTCACCGCGGGTGTCGTGTCGCTCGGCAACGTGTTCGGCGAGGATCGGAAGCCAGTGAGTGGCACGTTGTCGCCACAGGGCGCGCGCACCAGCGAGAAGCGGAGCCACGACCGATTCGTCGCCCGCGACTCGGCGGCCGTCAAGGAGCCCGAGCTGGGCGCGCAGGTCTGCTCGGGCAACCTCGAGGACCTCGGCCGGGCGGCGTACGGAGTGGTCGAGCCGAATCCCCTCGTCCCACACGGGGTACCACACAGCGTTAGCCAGTGCCTCGACGTCGCGGTGCGACTCGTGGACGAGAACGACGTCGAGGTCGCTGTAGGGGCAAAGCTCGCCGCGCCCGTATCCGCCGACAGCGACCAGGGCTACGCCGCTCGAGTCGTCACCCCCGGCAGCCAACAGAAGCTCAGCCATCCACTCGTCGGCGGCAGCGGCGAGCGCGCGGCAGAAGGCGTCACCTTGCAGGTCTGAGCGCTCGAGCAGCGATTGGCGTGACGAGCGCAACGACACATGCGACGGTACCACTCTGTGGTCGGGGCTTTTGGCGCCGGGGTGGAGCCGCACCAACGCACCCGGACCGGCGGCCTGTTGGGGGACCCCGACCAGCTGCGCTTTCCTGCATATGGTCCATATGATGGTGCACGCGTGTGTTTCACGATCAGCTCGGCTCTCTCCAACCGGCGAGGGCGCGCAGGCTTCTTTCCCGGGCGGGCGTAGCATGTGGCGCAGGAGCCGGTGTCTGCCGACGAGTGCGGGATCACCCGAGGTCGAGGCGATACGGAGGTTGCCATGAGCACTATCGAGCACAGGCGGTCGGGAGGGCTGAGAATGCTCGATACCGTCCTTGTCACAGCAGGGGTCGTGGGCGGAGTGCTCGTGGTGCTGTGGCTCGTGCACGCAGTGGTCGGCCTGCTCCTCTTCGCCTTCAAGGTGGCGATCCTCGTGGTGGTGGTTGCCGTCCTCGTGCGTCTGGTCCACGTACTCAGCCGCGGGCGCCGGTGAGCTCCTCGTACAGCTCGATGTGTTCAGCCACCATGCGCTGCGTCGAGAAGTAGCCCTCGACCGAGGCACGGCAGTCTTCCCTTCGTAGCTTGCCGACGCGGCCGACGGCCTTGACCATGTCAGCTTCGTCCTCGCAGAGGAACCCGGTGTGGCCGTCTTGCACCACCTCGGGTACGGCTCCGTTGGGGAAGGCGAGCACGGGGGTGCCGCACGCCATGGATTCGAGCATCACCATGCCGAATGGCTCGTTCCAGCGGATGGGGAACAGGAGAGCGCGCGCTCCGGCCAACAGCTCGAGCTTGCGCTGGTGAGGCACCTCGCCGAGGTAGACCGCGTTAGGCCCAAGCAAGGGAGCGACCCGTTCGTCGAAGTATGTCCGTTCCCAGCTCTCGCGCATCTTCGCCGCCAGGAACACGCGGACTCCGGCCTTGTGGGCGACCTCGATCGCGCTATGGACACCCTTGTCAGGTGACATGCGTCCGAGAAAAAGGAAGTACTCGCCTTCCTCGTCGCCCGAACCGTCACCGAAGGCGAACGCTGAGGCGTCGAGACCGTGGTGGATCACACGCGCTACTGGTAGATCGGGGGCGGCGCGACGTTGGGCATGTGAGATGCACACGATCGGCACGCGATGAGCGACGGCACTGTAGAGGTCGGTGAGGTCTTCGTTGAAAGGGCCGTGGACCGTGGTCAACACCTTCAGGCCGGGGTAGCGCTCCGAGTAGAAGGGCCCTACCACCGTGTGGTCGTGTACGACGTCATGGTCGGCGACGGCTTCGTACGCGTGGATGACGTGGCGAAGTTCGGGTACCGCCATCCCGATGCGCGAGCCCTCAGCCTGGGGGAGCGTCCATTTGATAGGCACTGGGCAGGTGGAGTCGCCGGTAGCGAAAAGCGTCACCTCGTGCCCGGCTGCCTCCAGCCCCCGCGCCATCTGGTCGACCACGAGCTCGATCCCTCCGTAGAGGGGAGGTGGGATTGGCGTCCACGGCGGTGCGATCAGAGCGATTCGCATGAGAGCATTCAACCACCTGAGCAGAGCACTCCGTGAGGACCGGACTTGACGAGATGCTGGATCCGCGTCGGGCCGCTTGGACGAGTGACGCGGTGTGGGTGGCTTCACAGACCCGTGCTTTGCGGGAGGATCGCGGGAGGCCATCGCTCAATGGTTGAGAAGACGAGGCCTGTAGGCTTACGGGGCCCGACGGCGGCGTGGCCGAGTGGTTTAGGCAGGGGCCTGCAAAGCCCCGTACCCGGGTTCGATTCCCGGCGCCGCCTCTCGAGGGTTCTCCCTGTTCAGGATGCGATTCTTGGATCGGCCCTTGCCGCGCCCTGACCTCTGCGTCACGCGTCCACTGCGCGCACCACTCCGGCGCAGCTCTATGACCCGGGTCCCGCGTTCGCGCAGGGTCGCCGCGATCTGCTGGTCGATGTAGGCAGCGACGAGCAGATCGCGGATCGGGGCCGCAACGAAGGTGCGGCCATCAAGAGCTGGGCAGGCAGTAGTAGATGGCGTAGTGCGTCTGGGATGGAACGTCGGCGTCGGTCGGCTGGGGGATCGAAATGCAATGTCGCGCTATCCAGACAAGACGCGGGTCGGTCGTCGAGGGCGATTGCAAGACGAGATGAAACTTGCCGGCAGGAATCATTGATCTGATGGTGGCAAGCGAAGGCTCTGGGATGGTTCCTGTGAAGCCCCCGATAGGCAGAACCTCCTGCCCGCTGTCAAATATGAATGGGGAAGCCAGCGCAGACGTCTCGGTGGCCATGAGGTAAGGCGCTCCTTGGCGAGCTTGTTCCAGGCTGGGAAGCAGCTTCGCCGTGGTGGACGTCACTCCGAAGAATGCACGGACCTCGTAGGTGATCGCAACTGGTTGGAAAGGGGTGTCGAACGGGCCCAGGCGATTCGAGGCAATCGAGACCGAAGCCACTGCTGGGACGAGCAAGATCGTTACGAGCATCGCGGCGACGCTCGTAACGAGAAGGCGCGGAGGCGCAAAGTTCCAGGACGAGATGACGAGCCCAACGGCGGCGGCGCCGAGCGCGAGCACTCCGGGTGCCAACCATCCGGGCAGACCCGTTCCAGTCACTGGCAGGAGCCACACCGCGTAGGCGACGGAGATCAGAACTGTTGCCACAACGGCGATTCGCACCCAAATCGAGTGACGCCTTCCCCACGCCAGAACCGACCCGGAGGCGATCAAGCCAGCGATAGGTGGTGAGAGGGCCGCTGTGTAGTAGGAGTTGATGCTCGAGCTGAAACTGAAGATGAAAGCGAATGTGAGCAACCAGGTTCCCCACAATACGAAGCTCGCCCTGGCGGGTTTGCCCCTCGGTTTACGCCGGGTCTCGGCGAGACCGGCGACGAGCGCTATGAAGGCGGCCGGAAGCAGCCAGCCGATGTCTCGACCGAAGGAGCCGGTGAGGAGCCGATTCCACGCTGGGGTAGGTGAAGCCGGGATTTCGATGCCGATGGATTGGGTGAGGAGCTGGTTGGGGGACGCCTGATCCAAGCGGCCAAAGCCGTTGTAGACGAAGACTTGCTGGAAGAGCGAGTTGTTCTGACTCCCGTCGATGTACGGTCGCGTCGAGGCAGGCGTCAGCGTCACCACTGTCATCCAGCTCAACGACACCACCCCAGCGACGATCCCCATCGCAGCGATGCGCAGCAGTCGCTTCCGCCAGGTTCCCGTCGTAGCAATCAAGTAGGTGAGCCCGAGCGCGGGGAGAACGAGCCATGCCTCGACCATCTTCGCCTGAAAAGCAAGGCCGACCCAGAAACCTGCGACGAGCATGCTCCGTCGCCTGCCCGTCGTTACCGAGGTCACCGCTGCGTCAGCGGCCAGCAGGAGCAGCAGGACCATAAAGGTGTCAGAGATGTTGCCCCGGTTCAGGGCCACCGTCGCTGGTGAGAGTGCCAAGACGAAGGCGGCCACCAGTCCGGCTATCGCGCCGCACAATCGGCGGACGATTCGGTAGAGGACGAGAACCGAGAGCATGCCTTCGAGCACCTGGGGGAGGACAATGGCCAACGTGTTAACGCCGAAAGCGCGGACGAAGAGGGTCTGTATCCAGAACGCTCCAGGCAGCTTGTCCAGCGTCACTGTTCCGGCCGGGTCAAAGGCGGCGAAGAAGAAGTTGTGCCAACTCATCGACATGCTTCGAACGGCTGCCGCGTAGTACACCTCGAGGTAGGTGCCTGCGCGCCACGCATACAAGACCGCAGACATCAGCGCGACAGCTAGGAGCACTGGACGGGCCCATCGGGGCTGGCCTGCCGGGGAGAGCCAGAATGCAGCGCGTCGCCGCCCTGTCGGATCTGTCGGTGTGCTGACGACGGCCGCTGCGAGAGCGTCCCCTGTGGTCACGATCGTTCCGATGCTCGACTGTGGCCCAATCGGTCGCCAGGCTTCATACCGTTAACGGACGCGGGACTCTACCTGGTCTCGCCCTTACGGGAAATTGTAGCCAGAACCGGAGAATTCCCGACGGCCTTCTAGCACTCGTCGAGTTCTGAAGACGACGCCTGTGGATAGTCGGGGGTCCAGATGGCGGCGTCTACCGCAGCTTCGAGCTGCTCGTCGTCGGCCATGCGGCCGATTCCTTCGTCGCGGGCAGTGCGCGCCACCGCAAGGGCGATGGCGCGAGAGACCGTTCGTAGCTCGCTCAATCCGGGGTAAAGCGCGCCAGTCGCCAGCCGATCGGGGCTGACGAGACCGGCGAGAGTGGTGGCAGCGACTTGGAACATCCGGTCTGTCACCTCGTGGGCGCAGGACACGATCGTACCGAGGCCGATTCCCGGGAAGATGAACACGTTGTTGGCTTGCCCGACGACGCGCTCGTGCCCGTCGACCTTGACCGGCTCGAACGGGCTACCCGTGGCGACCAACGCACGGCCGTTACTCCAGGCAAACACGTCGGATGGTGTTGCCTCTGCCAGGGATGTGGGGTTCGACAGCGGCAATACCAGCGGAGTGGCAACTCGGCTCGCCATCTCCCGGACAGCTGCTTCGGTGATCGCACCGGGAACCGCGCTGGCGCCCACCAACACGGTAGGGACGACGTGGTGGATGACGGTCGACAGGTCTATCGGATCGATCGGCTGGAAGCCGTAGTCCTCGAATTCCTGACGGGGCAACACGTGCAGACGTTTGTCGTCAGCAATGTGATCACGGCCCTCGTACAGCAGGCCGTGCGAATCGAGCAGCACCACGGCCCGGCGAACTTCGCGCGCACTCAGACCAGCGTCGCGGAGCAAAGCTTCGAAGAGACGGGCGATGCCTATACCCGATGCACCGGCACCGAGCAGCACGAGCCGCTGGGCGGACAGTGGCTGGCCGGTGACGCGCAGGGCCGTGAGGATGCCGGCGGCGACCACGGCGGCCGTGCCCTGCACGTCGTCGTTGAAGCTCGCCAAGCGGTGCCGGTAGCGATCGAGAAGTCGGATCGCGTTGTGCTGCTTGAAGTCCTCCCACTGCAGGACAGTGTGCGGATAAACCTCGAGCACGGCCTCGACGAACGCCTCGATGAACGCCTCGTAGGCCCCGTCCCGCAGGCGCGGCTTCGGGTAGCCCAGGTAGTGGGGGTCGGCGAGCAGTCCCTCGTTGTCCGTCCCGGCATCCAGGGAGATCGCAAGTGTGCTGGTCGGGTGCAAGCCGGCTCCGGCGGTGTAGAGGGCGAGCTTGCCGATCGGAATGCCCATGCCACCGGCGCCCTGGTCGCCCAGACCGAGGATCCGTTCGTTGTCTGTGGCCACTATCAACCGGACATCCGGCCGACCGGTGTTGCGGAGCAGGTCTGGGATGCGGTCCACGTCGTCAGGGGTGATCCACAGCCCCTGCTGACGGCGCATCACCTTGCCGAAAAGCCGGCACACCTGGCCTACCGTGGGCGTGTAGACGATCGGGGCCAGCTCGTCCAGGTTGTTGAGCAACACCCGGTAGAACAACGTCTCGTTGCGGTCGTGCAACGCGGCCAGGCCGATGTACTTCTCGAGATCATCAGCCTTGCGGCGAATGCGCTCCATCTCGATGTCGACCTGTTCGTCGATGGAGACCACCCGCCACGGCAGCAGACCCCGCAACCCGAACTCGTCGCGTTCCGCTTCAGTGAACGCGGTGTCTTTGTTCAGCGTGGGGTCGGCCAGGAGGTCCGTCCCGCGAGGCGGACCGACCCCACGGAACACTGCACGGCTGCCGCGCCCCGTCGCACCTGCGTCGCCGGATTCCGTCCACATGGGGACACTGTCGGACATCGTTGTCCTCCGCTTCGTTGCGATATTGGCAGCACTATTTTGCCAGCAAAGGAGGCGAGTTGGGTAGGGCCGAAGGACCCGGCGTTGTTCTGATGATTTTCGGGGGCTTTCGCGGACTATCAAGTCATCAGCGGGTATGGACGTGCGTGTCCTGCGACCAGACCCCAAGGCCCGGGTTCTGCAGACGGCGATGATCAGGATTGGGTGGATGGCCGGGCCTGCTTCGATTTAGTCGGCGGATGGCCGGGCCGGAGCCTGCCTAGTCGTTGAGCGCGGTGCGATGTGGCTCGACGAGGCTGCTGACCAGCCGGTCGAGCAGAGAATTGATTGTGGCGTAGGCGGCCCGGTGCAGCATCAGGCGGTCGAGTCGCTCGCCGAGGGCCCCGAGTGGGGGTCGATAGCTACCGACCAGCGTCAGTCGGCTGTTCTGCGGGCCGTCGGGGGTCAGCTCGAGGTTGCCGTCGAACTCGGGGAACAGGCCGCTCCCTGGGCCGGTGGGCATCCAACGGACCGGGACCACCAGCGCGCCTCCGCGCGAATATGGCGGCAGGGTCTGGATCCGGACCTGCTTCGTCAGCCGAGGCTGGTCCTTGAAGGGGCCCAGCCTCGCTAACAGCATCGTTCCCTGCTCGTACGCGTCCGAGGAGAAATTCTCCACGAAACCGGAGATCAGCCCGAGCTGGAGACGCTCGCGCGCCATCACGAACGGGGCGGCCACGCTCATCTCCTCGCTTACGAACATGTGCTCCATTGCGTCACGCTCCGCCAGCGCTGGGTAGAGTCGAATGGCCCGTACCGATCGACGAGGGTCTCGGTCGGTGCCGGGAGTCCTCCGGCGCATCGATCAGCGCCCCGGACAGGCCATCGATCGTGTCGGAGCGCTCGTGTGGCCGCCTTCGGTTGGCAAGACCGTAATGGAGACATCGAGACTTCTGGGACCTGGCACGATCTGGATCAGTCCAGCGTCGCGGGAGGAGACGACGCGTCCGCCGTGGACGATCGCGCTGTATCCATGGGGGTACTGGAGGGCCGGGACCACTACGGTCGTGCAATCGCCGGACCCGAACCGATGGCCGTTAGGTGCTCTCGTCGAGTATTTCAGTTGGAACTCGTGGTTCGACAGGTCGTAGTCGTACGAGATTGGCGTCCCGGCCACGGTACGCGGGTAGGGCTCGGCGAGGACCATGAGCGTCGCCAGGTTGACATTCGTTCCGGTAGCGGGAAGGCGAGGGTCGTATACAAGTGCCTCGTTGGTGGGGGGAATCGAGCCAGTCGGGTCGTCACATCCACAGTACGCCCACTCGATCCATGAGAGCTGATGCAGGTCAGCGACGCCAACGACGCTTCCCACGTCTTGCTCGTCTGTCGACGCGCCGAACTCCGTCAACATAAGGGCGTCGCGCGTTGACTCCGAGCGCGCCAGAGCGTTCTGGACGGCCCTCGTCTCTGAAGCGGCGCATGAGGTTTCGTTCTGGGTGGTGATCTGAAGGCAGTAGTCATGGAACGACATGCCCAACGCGGTGTCCCCTAAGCGCGGCAGCTGGGTGGGAATACCGAAGTTGAAGGTGACAAAGGGTTCGTAGAAGATCATGTGACGGTGGTCCACCGAACGGATCGCCGCGATCACCCGCGTATAGAAGCGCGCGAGCTCGCCGTTGCTGGCCGCGGCTGGCCACGGCTCGTTGAAGAGGTCGTAACCGACGATGAAGGGTTCGTTTGAAAAGCGTCTGGCCACGTACTTCCACGCGCTTGCGTATCGTTCTTGCAGCCCTATGCCACCCGGCCCGGTTCGATCAGACCAGAAGTTGTCGAAGGCTGCGGCCAATGCAGGGCTCTCGGTGTAGCCGAGGGGAAACACGTATGGCCTTTCGGGTAGGCCGTTGGTCTGCACGGACCATGACGGGAAGCCCTCACCTCCGAACGCGTCGCTCATCTGATCCTGATGGAAATCCAAGAGCGTGTAGACGCCGTGCCGGGCGAGAATGGACACGGTCGCTGCGATCGAATCGAGGTACTTGCCGTCGAACATACCGGGCCTCGGTTCCACGGCCGAGTAGATTACGCCCAGCCTCACCACGTCGAACCCCTCGTCGGACAGAGTGCGGGCTGCGACGTCACCGAAGCCGGCGGCCGCGGGTGTGTACGGCGGTCGTTTGTACACCATGTTCATGCCGTGGAGGATGACGACGTTGCCCTGATTGTCCGTCAGCCATTGACCTGAGTGACCGACGAAGAGGTTGGCTCCAGCGTCGGTACCCCCGACACCTTTGTTGCGCGGGTTGGTGGACGTTGCGCTACAGGAGGAGAGCAATGTGGCCGTGCACAGCAGGAGGGCGGTGAGGTAAGCGCATCTGAACGGCCACAAACAAGAGCCTGAGCGCTTCTCGAGCATCGGCTCGTCTCCCCGCAGGTGTCACAAAGACCAATGGCAAATCTGACGTTACCTGTGTCTGCTGGTCCTGGGGGGAATTGACCGTTCTGGCTGCAGGTTCCGCAGCGGTCGGCAGCCGGGCTCGCGCTCGCCTTTGTAGTGTGCGCGACGGTGAGTGATCCTGCGAAGAGGAATGAGGGGCAAGAGGAGATGAAGAGCTTCGAATCGTTCGACGGCGTTCGAATCGCCTATGAGGAATTGGGAGACGGCGACGCCACGCTCTTGCACCATGGATTTGCGTCCGATTCGAAGACCAACTGGGTGCGTTCCGGTGTCGCCCGGGCGATCGTCAATGCCGGGAGACGGGTAGTGCTCATCGACGCCCGGGGTCACGGGCGTTCGGAGAAACCCCACGATGTCGAGGCGTACCTGGGGGAAGCTATGGAGCGCGACGTACAGGCGCTCCTTGACCACCTAGAGGTCGAGGAGGTTGCCGTGGTGGGATACTCGATGGGTTCGTTCGTGGCGGTCCGTCTCGCCGTGTCCGACCCGCGTGTGCGCTCGCTCGTACTCGGCGGGGTGGGGACCTTTCAGGGTGGTTTCTCGAGTCCAGAGCAAACGAAGAGCATTGCTGAGGCGCTAGAGGCAGATGAGAAATCTGCGATAACGGACCCGACGGCACTGGCCTTCCGGAACTTCGCTGACGCGACAGGTGCCGACCGAGTGGCGTTAGCAGCGGTCCAACGCGCCCGATCCGCAGCTCCCGGCGTAGAGGTCCTCAGCGCCATCACCGTGCCCACGCTCGTTGTGAACGGGGAGCATGACACGTTGGTAGGACGGTCTGACTTGTTCGTAGAGGCCATCCCTCAGGCCGAGCTCAAACTGGTTCCCGGGGATCACATCTCGGCGATTGTGAGGCGAGAGTTCCGGCAAGCGATCGTGGAGTTCTTGTCGAAGCTCTGAACGCGCCTTCGATCGTCGCGCTTTGGCTCACTGCGATGGTCCCGTACCGAGCTTGACCGTCGTGGTCTGCTGCTGCCCCGACGTGTCCACGTACTGTACGGGCACGGAAGCGCCGGGTTTCTCGATCAGCATCACGTTGGTGAGTGAATCAGCAGAGGTCACGCTGCGGCTGTCGACCGACGTGATGGTGTCACCGGGTGCCAGCCCGGCTTGCGCCGCCGGGCCACCAGTCACGACGTTTGAGATGTAGGCACCCGAGGGGGAAGAGCTCGACCCGTTGCCGTTGCCGGCCCCGCTCCCGCCGGAAGACTCGACACTCACCCCGAGGAAGGCGGTCGGACCGACGTGCACTGTCGACGACGCGGATCCTGTCTTGATCTGTTTTGCCGTGTTCAGCGCCGCGTTGATGGGGATGGCGTAGCCCTGGGAGCTGGGCGATTGAAACTGGAAGCCTCCCGAGCCGGCGGTGTCCATGCCGATGACCTGCCCGGAGCTGTCCACTAGTGGTCCCCCAGAGTCACCTGAGATGATGTTGGCGTTGGTCTGTATCAGACCGTTCAACTGCTCTGATGTCCCGTCGATCTGGTCGCTCGCGGTGATGGACTGGTTGGTCGCGGTCACCGAGCCGCCGGCGTAGCTGGGTGTGCCACCGGCGCCGTTCGCGTTGCCGATGGCGACCACACCTTCACCGACGTTGACCTTCGACGAGTTGCCAAGGTTCACCGTCTGCAGACCCGAAGCACCGACGAGCTGGATGACGGCTATATCCTGAGAGCGGTCATAGCCGACCACCGTGGCGTTGTAGGTCTTGCCGTTCCCGACGTCGGTGGCGCTTATCTTGGTTGCGCCTTCCACGACGTGATTGTTGGTCAGGACCTCGCCGGAGGGTGTGAGCACCATGCCCGTGGCCGCCCCTTCTACGCCGTCGTAGTTGATCGACGTGTTGATGTCCACTAGGCCCGGATCGACGTTGTGGGCGATGGACGCCGCGTCGGCAGGACCGCCGGACGCCGAAGAGCCCTCGCCCGAACCCGAGTTGCCCGAGCCGAACGGGCTCGAGCCTCCCCGTGAGTTGCCGAGAGGAGAGCTGGCGCTTGGCGACGCGCCCGACGTCGCCGTTGGGTTGCGCCAGAGCGCGTGCCCGATCAAGACCCCCGCGAGGGCTGAGAACGCGAGTCCCGCGAGTGCCATCGCGAGGATCGTTGTGCCGACGAGCCGGCGCGCTTTGGACGGTGTGGCGGTCCACGTCCATGTCGGGCCACGTTCGGGCCACGAGGCGTACCCCCAATGACCCGTCCCGCCATGGTACGGAGCGGGCCCGCCATATCCCGGGGCGCCATAGGGGGGAACAGTGCCAGGAGGAGGAGGCGGGCCCGGTGGAACCGCTCCCGGCGGGGGGGAGCCGGGAGCGGTACCGGGCGGCGGGGCGAAACCAGCAGGAACAGCTCCGGGCGGCTGGGTGGAGCCGGGCGGAGCTGACGGTGGCGGGGGAAAGCCGGGGGGCTGTGACCAGGACGACAGCCAGCTGGCGGACCCTGCCGGGACGGCGGCCTCCGCTGAAGCTTCTCCGAACACAGGCTGGGCAGGGACCTCGGCCGTGGGTCGGGGCGGCATGCCGGGGCCGGGCGTCGCCGGGTCGCTGGTGGAGGTGTCGGATGCGGGCGCCGCCGTCTCCGAGCTGGAGTCTTGCGAGCTGGGTGGCACGAGGTGGGCGGAAGCCGGCTCTTCTGCGGGATTGGTCTCAGTGGGTTCGTTCATGTCTCGTATGTCTCGTTCTCCTCGATGAGCTCCCGCCACACGGCGGACCCCATTGGCGCGGGCCCTGCTATTCGCCGAGTCAGCACCGTCACCGACCTGTCGTAAACAGCATCCCTGGCGAGCCTTGGAGCGAACTGAGGGATTCCTTTACGTTCTCCATGAATGCCACGAAAGGCGAAGCACCCTGCGACACCGCCCTTCGGCCAGCGCGCTGACGATCGTTCTCGGAGCGCGAGCTCACATCAGTTCGGCGAGAGGCATGTGCGGAAGACCATGTGCCTCTGCCACCTGCTCGTAGGTGACCCTTCCTTCGGCCACGTTGACACCGCCGGCCAGGGCAACGTCGCGTCGCACCGCTTCGCGCCACCCGAGGGTTGCGATCTCGAGCGTGTAAGGCAAGGTCGCGTTGAACAACGCGTGGGTGGAGCTGTGAGGGACTGCGCCAGGCATGTTGGCCACGCAATAGAAGAGGGAGCCGTTTGCCTCGAAAGTGGGGTGCGAGTGTGTGGTGGGTCTGGTTGATTCGAAACAGCCTCCTTGATCGACCGAGATGTCGACCAGGACGGATCCCGGGCGCATGCGAGCCACGAGGTCGTCCGAGACGAGCTTCGGAGTCCGGGCTCCCACCACCAGCACGGCACCGATGACGATGTCAGCTTCCAGGCAAGTCTCTTCAATGGTGTGAGCACTAGAGGCTACGGTCTCGACGGCGTCGCGGAAATGGTGGTCGACTTGGCGTAGCCGCCCGAGGCTGCGGTCGAGGATGCACACGTGGCAGTGGAGGCCCACGGCAAGGGTTGCCGCAGCCATACCGGCGATGCCGGCGCCGAGGATCACGACCTTGGTAGATCGCACGCCAGGGACGCCGGACACGAGCACCCCGCGTCCGCCACTAGGCCGCATGAGGTGATGGGCTGCCACGATGGGCGCTATGCGACCGGCGACCTCGCTCATCGGGGTCAGCAAGGGCAGAGAGCCGTCGGGAAGCTGGACAGTCTCGTAAGCGATGGCGATGTTGCCGCCGGCGACGAGGGCATCGGTGAGCTGGCGCGACGCAGCGAGGTGCAGAAAGGTGAAAACGACCTGGTTCGAGCGCAGTCCCAGGCGCGAGTGTTCCTCGGGCACGGGTTCTTTCACCTTCAATACGAGATCTGCGGTGGCCCAGATGTCGTCGGGGTCCGTGAGAATCTCCACCCCGGTCCGGACAAAATCCTCATCTGAGATGGAGACCCCCGTGCCGGCTGCCTCCTCTATGTACACCGTGTGGTTGGCCGAAATTAGCTCGCGCACGCCGGCAGGGGTGATCGCCACCCGGTACTCGTCCTCCATGAGTTCCTTCGGAACACCCACGATCATCGGCCCACCCTTCAGCTCTTGTCGGGCGTTCGCTCGCTCGAGCCGCCTCGTCGGCCGTTCACGCCGACGACACGATCGCGGCGGTCACGCCGACCACGACGATCACGCCGAGCATGCCCAGGCGTCTGGACTGTCCGCGCAGCTCCCGGCGGTAGGCGGCGACCCCGCTGAGCGATGGCCAGGGCTTCGAGCACGGACATGAGAATGGTCTACAGGAGACAGGATCTCCACCATGACCGTCGACACCGGATCACCTCGTCACTCCACGAGGTAGCGACCGAAGAACTCCCAAACCCTGCTCCAACCTTCCCGGGCCGCGTCCACCCTGTAGTTGGGACGCTCGGTCGCGAAGAAGGCGTGCCCCGCTCCCTCGAAGGTGTGGAGTTCGAAGTTCTTGCCGTGTCGGGCGAGAACCTTCTCGAGCTCCGCCGTCTCCTCGGGTGAGGGGTGCTGGTCCTCCGAGCCGAACAGTCCGAGCAAAGGACACGAGAGCCTCTCCGCCAGGTGGACGATCGGGTCGGCCTTCAGCCCGGTCTCTTCGGGTGGGGCGCTCACGACGAAGGCGCCGTAACAGTCGACGGTGGCGTCGAGCTGGAGGCTGCAAGCGGACAGGAAGGACTGCCTACCACCCGAGCAATAGCCGATCGTGCCGACCTTGCCGTTCGATCGATCGAGGGACCTCAGAAACCTTGCTGCGCCGTCGACATCACCTACGAGACGCTCGTCGGGAACGCCGCCCGCAGCCCGGACGGTCGCGGCGGCGTCCTCGGGACTGAGGCCCGAGGACTCGCGTGAGTACAGGTTCGGGCAGATCGCCAGGTAACCGTGAGCGGCGAACTTGCGCGTGATCTCCTTCGTCCCATCGTCGTAGCCGGGCATGTGGTGGATCACCACCACCGCGCCATGTCGCCCTTCGTCGAGCGGCTGGGACAGATAGGCCTCGACCTCGTCGCCTCCATGACCCGTGATCATGATGGTCTCGGCTCGCAGGTCACCTGTCATGCGACCTCTCCTTGGCTGTTCGAAGCTGTCTGACAAGATGCCCGTGCGGTGTGGCGGCCGACTCGAATCTTCGGCCACGGTAGTCGTAGCGTGGCTGGACCATGTGGACCGCCTCGTCCGGCCTGGTGCTGGCTTCAGGTTCTGTCCCAACTTGCCGATGTCAGCCGCATAGCCAGAAAGGGGCCCTCTCGTGCCTTCTGATGCTGTGGCACAGCCGACGTTCACATACAAAGGCCAGCGCTTCTTCTGGGGCTACAGCCCCGACCGCCAAATCTGTGGCCTGTGGGAGGTGAACGACCCCGGGGGCGCGCCGCACCAGACGTGGCCGATCTCCGAGCACGAAGCTGCTTGGAGGACGTTCCGATCGCTCGAGCCGTTCGCGGCGTGTATTCAGCCAGTCGACGCACAGCCGAAGGACGGGACCGAACAAGACGCGGCGCCTGAGGTTCTCACCGACCTCCCAGGTGTCAGTACGTCCAAGCCGCGCTGGCGCCGGCTCACCCTCGTAGGGGCACTGTCGGCCGTCGTGGTGGCGGGAGGGGCCCTCGGGGTGACGACCCTTGGATCCAAGTCGGCCGTGAGTCCCACGAAGGCCGTGCTTACCGCGGCTAGCACCACGCAGCGTCTTCGAAGCGCACACGTGTCGATGACAGAGACCGTCACCGGTGGCTCGGGATCTGGGGCCATCACGGCGACCGGGATTGGCGCTGTCGATTTCTCTGCGCGTGAAGCCAGCCTCACGATGAGCGTTGAGGGTGAGCATCTCTCGGTCCTGGGCTCGGATGGGAACCTCTTCGTGAGCGTTCCCCAGATCTCCCAGCTGTTCCCCGGCAAGAGCTGGGTCTCGGTGCCGGTGGGCAACAACAGCTCGGCAGTCGGAGGCGCTCTGAGTGGCGGCGACCCCACGCAGATGCTCCAGTTCCTCGCGTCTCAAGGCAACGCGGTCAGCCCGATCGGGTCCTCGACCATCGACGGTGTGCCCGTTGAGGGCTACTCCGTCCTGATCAACAAGGCGGCCGTGGGGGTCCAGCTGAAGAGCTCCGGGCTCCCGTCGTCGGCCGTGCAGGCGGGGGAGCAGTTCCTGGAGGGGGAAGGTCCGATCACCTACAAGGTGTACGTGGACTCCGAGAACCAGCTGCGGGCGATCGATTTCGCAATGGCCGTCCTGGGGACTTCTGGAGTCTCGGTCTCGGCTCGAATGACCTTNNCCCGGTTTCGCCAACCCTGCCGCCGGCGTCGGACGTGGTGAGCTACGAGCAGTTCCTCTACGCAAGCGTGGCAGCTGGCGGCTCAGCCTCTTTCTAGTTCTTAGCGGACAGCACCGCGCCCTGAGAACACCGACGTAGGTTCCAGATGTTCGGCCGCTAGTCAGGTTCTGCAGGAAACGATTGAGGCCCTGCTCGGCAGGGTCTGGGGGCCTGTTAGACGCCTTCGCGCTCTGATAAGCAGCTCTCCGGTCCAGCGCGCCGCGGAGATCATGGTGCTTGCACACCATGCAGGGATGCTCTTCTCGACCAACGCCGTCGAGCTGCTGAGCGGCCTGCGCGGAGCCTGCTCGACGGCCCCAACCGAATTTCCTCTGGCATCTGAGAGCGAGGAGGACCGCGGCGTCGTGCGCGGCCGTCTTGGCAAGCTGAAAAGCTCGCCGGAGTTGCGAGGGCGTTACGTCGAGCTCGTGAGCGACGTGTGGAACGCGCTTGCGACCGATTGGGAACGTGAGGGCAGGCGCTGCGTGAATGCCGCTGTCGCGGAGCGACGCGAGCTACTTGCAAAGGAGCCACCTGGCGGGAGGTCGGCCGCTCCAAGTACGAGGGACAGTGACCTTCTCACCGAGCTCGCCGGAGCGCTCGAGCCGGGCGGCGAGATCGCCGGGCTCTTCTCACTGGCACAGCCCACGGTGTCCAATCACATGAAGGTGTTGCGTGACGCAGGGCTCGTGAAGAACGGCACCGACGTTTCCCGGCGCCAGCTGTTCGTCCAACCCCGTGTGATCGCGGATCTGCTCGAGCACCTGGAAGGGATCCTCTCGGTTCCCGAGCGTTGATTACGCAGTTCCGGTGGAGGCAGCTTCCGAGCCTGGCATTAGCGTCGATCCGCGTGGGCGAAGCTCTGAGCGGTGGGGACGTACCCGGGCACCCGGCGAGGTCTTCGCAGGTGGTGGGTCGCAAGGCCTTGGTGGTAGAGGTCTGGCTCGTCCTCGGGCTCTCTCTCGGGGCGTCGGCCCTCTATGCCGTGCTGGACCTGTTTCGTTCGCTGAGCGCGAGCGCTCCACTACGGGCGCAGAGAGCGGTGATCAACGCGTCTGCCGTGCCGGACCATTCGATGCTCGACCTCGCCTACCAGCTGGCGGGGATCACCGTTGCGCTGGTTCCGGTCGCTCTCGTCGTCTACCTGCTGGTCCGATCGGGCGAGTCGATTTCGAGCATCGGCCTCGACGCGGCCCGGTTCGGAAGGGAGACGGCGTGGGGTGTTGTACTTGCTGCAGTTGTGGGTGGTGCGGGTCTAGCGCTCTACGTCGGCGCGTACCACGCGGGGCTGAACGTGCGCGTGGTGCCGACGAACCTGCCCCCGGCATGGTGGCGCACACCCGTGCTCATTCTCGCTGCTGTGCAGAATGGAGTGCTGGAGGAGGTGGTGGTCTGCGGCTACCTGCTTCATCGGCTGCGCCAGCTCCAATGGGCTTCTAATCGCTCCCTTGTGGCGAGCGCGGCGCTTCGCGGTGCGTACCACCTCTACCAAGGTTTCGGCGGGTTCCTCGGCAACGCGGCGATGGGACTTCTGTTCGGCCGCCTCTACCAACGCCAGGGGCGGTTGGTGCGGCTGGTGTTGGCCCATAGCCTCATCGACACGGGCGCCTTCGTTGGTTATGTGATGTTGCGCAGCCGATTGTCCTGGCTGCCTTGACACAGTGTGGCGGCTAGAGGCGAAGGCGCGTCGCTCGACACGGTGCGCGGATGTGGTCGGCTCTCGCGCCGCGTGCCGCGAGCGAAGACGAGGGCGAGGATGAGCCCCGCGGTCACCGCTGTCCACCAGGTCCATCGCCCGCGCCACGAGGCTTGTGAGACGAAGGTGAGAGCAGAGGCCAGCGCCGCGGTAGGGATTAGGAGAGACCACTGGCGGACCGCTGCCACGAGAGCCATCGCCAGCACGGGCCATACGTAGTAGGCGACCATCACGGACTCGAACACGCAACGAAGTGCCAACGCAACTGCCATCCACCAGAGCACCTCGGCGAGCTTCACCGAGGACCATTCGATCGTGGATTGCGCACCGCGCCACCGACGTTCGGCGATGAGAGCACATCCGCAGGCAAGAACGACCGCTATGCCCCTCGCCGGACCGGCGGCGACCGCCCCGTGGCTCATGTGAGGGGCGAGGGTGATCCACGGTGTCGGGTGGTCGACCGTCGGCCAGTTGGGCTGGTCGGCCACCGCTCTCAAGGTGGCTCGCCAGTTCGCCGCGAGTGCGATACCGAGCAGTGCAGCGCCTGGTGCCGCCGCTCTGGCTAGATAGCCGGCGAAGCGCCTCGGCTCGAGCATGACCACGAGGACGGGAACGGCGAGAAGCACAAGCGGTTGAACAGCGACGGCAGCTCCGACGAGCAATGCAGACCTCACGGCTCTCGAGTCAGCCAGTGCCAGGACGCCGTATATGAGCAAAGCCACTGCCACGGCATCCTCCGGATGTCCCCAACGCACCGAGACGCTCCACAATGCGACTCCCCCTCCTGTCGCGAGAAGCATTCGCTTCGGTCGAGACGCCCCCAGGCGTTCGGCGATCGAATCAGCGGCGAACAGCGCGGTAGCAGAGAGGGCGATCTCGTACGGCCCGGCGGCAAGCCACGACGCCGGGTGGGCGTTGTGCGCGCTGGGGACGTCGAGACCGAGCCCTGCTGCGTCGATCAGCGCAGCGATCGGAACGAGGATCACCGCCGCGCCTGGCAACGCCACCAGCCCGGTCGGCGTTGTGTAAAGGCCCCTGATGTCCAGATGCAACAGGCGTTGTGCGGCGACCAGCGTGCCCCAAAGGTCGTCGGGTAGTTGCCACGGGGGTTTGCCGGCGAGATGGGGGCCCCACCAAGTCGAAGAGGCCATCCCGACAGCGATGAGGATGACGGAGGCGAGCAAAGGGAAGACTTTGTTGAAGAGCCAGGGCGTTGGCGCACCCACGCCATGACCTTAGAAGCCCGCGCACGCCGTCTCGCGCCCACGGCTCGGCATCCGCGAATCAGGAGGGCGAAAGGTGTTGACGTGGACAGGTCTTCGGCGGACAATGAAAGTGAGCCGGGTCGCTGAACCGGCGAAGGAAGTCAGAAGGGAGCTTGACGATGTGTTCGATGAGCTCGCAAGAGGAGGGTGGTCCGCCGCGTTAGTCAGGCTCCGCCGGCTACCGAATTTCGGAGACTGCGGAGCTCCCAGATCTACCGCCCGGGTCCAGCCCATAACAAGGCCGTGGAGGTGCCAGTCGCGTGCTGGCCGACCGACAAGACGGTCTCCGCCCGAGGGCATTGCGTGGCTTTAGAGGCGGTTGGAGACAACTTCATAGATGTCCGTTCGTGAAGCCGGCCGAAAGGCCGGCTTCACTCATGAGTGAGTTTCGTTCGCGTAACGTATCTTCTGTGGCCCAGGGCCTCATGTTCGACTCAGGGCCTCGGCACTGATTCGGGGCTTCGCGTGCGCCGCGTTGCCAGCGCCCAGACGATCAAGACCGCCAAGGCTGCGAGCGCGCAGGCGGACAGAACCCACCCGACGGTCCACCCCGGTGCCCTGTAAGTCCAGGTGAGCACGCCGTGGCCGGCAGGCACCTCCACCCCCTGCACCAGGCCCACGCGGCGTACCCGAAGCGTCACAGCCGGGCCGGCGTCCGGGTGCCATGTGGCAGTCCAGCCTGGGATCGCTGCTTCGGACCTTATGACATCTACGCCGTGGCGAGACGAGACGGCAGCCGCCGAAGGGGCAAACACCGGACCCGCCGTCGCGTACACCGATGCCCCTGGGGAACCCCGCAGCGTCAAAGCCGGACGCGCGAAGTGGTTCGCGAAGACGGCGAAGGATCCGTCGAGGCCCCGAAAGGTCCAACGGGGAGGTGAGATCGCCGCCTGAAGCTGCCCGTCCGCGACGTAGTGGGTCCCATCCGCGCTCGTGACCGAAGGGGAGCCGAGTCCGATCTGCGTCCGGCCTGCCTTGGCAACGAGAGCAACGGCACTCTCAGGACGAGCGAGCGCGACCCGAAGGAAGTGCGGGCCGTCTGGGGTCGCCGCGGGTACCCACGTCGTGTCGCCCGTGGACGTGACCACTCCGAACTGCAGGCCGCTTCCCACGTCGCTAGTGGCGTTCGCGTCCGGTATCACGATGCTCGTGACGGCCAGGTCTTCACCCAAGTACCACGTAGCACGTCCACCAGGCGCGAGATGGCGCTCACCCGCCGCCGGATCAGGCGTAGCCAGATCGGATTCGGGAGAGACGAGGAAGTAATCGCGTGGTGAAAACAGGACCGTGGTGTCGAGCTGGTCGAGCGTCCCGTCCCCGACAGCACGAGGGCTGAGGATGTCCTGCCCGAGGCCGGTCGACTGGTGTGAGCCGGTGGCAGAGGCATAGGTGCCGTCGACGATCGAGCTGTAACCCTGCACGGACGCAACACCGTGGATGACGTTCAGGTCTGGTGCCTCGATGACACGGAGCCCGTTGGAGTCGATTAGGTCGGGGTCATAGACGGCGAAGCGCCCGGAACCTGTGAAGGCTGCCGCGGTGGTCTTGGTCCGGGGACTAGGGACGGACGCTCCAGGGCTGTTGGTGTGAGTGGGTCCGGCGGTCGCGGAGGTGGAGGTGGTCGATCTTGTGGAACCTCCGCCGAGGTTGGGCGCCAGAGAGACCACCGCCATCAGCGTGAAGGTGACGACGTCGACGATCACGAACCCGACTAGCGCCTGTGTGCGCCGACGTGCTTCGAGCCGGTGTCCCCAAAGGATCAGAGCCACCGCCCCGAGGCCGAGCACACCAAACGGCAAGAACCACAACCGCAGGCCTCCGTCCGCGGTGGCAGAGCGAAGGCTGACTCCCAACCACTGCAGAAGCCCTGCCCCCCAGGCGATGCCGACTGTGACAGTCGCGACAGCCAGCAACCCGGGCACCACCCCGAGGATCCGGACCCGCCACGCGTATATGGATCCCGCTTCCGCTGATGAGGGCGCCGGTGCCGTCCCCGCCGCGGACGACGCACCTCCTGCTGCTGGCACGGGCGCAGCCCGAGTGATCCGTCGCGCCCGAGCACCGGCCAACCAGGCGTCGGACCAGTAGGCGAGGAGGAAGGCGAAGCCCATGTCCGCTATGAGGATGTTGCGGCTCTGTAGTCGCTGACCGCCGAAGAACGGCACCCGGATCAGCAAGTGCCAAAGGGGGGTGTTCCCCCCGAGGGCCAGGAGGATCCCGACGAGCGCCATCACCTGCCAGATCAGCCACTCCGGCAAAGGTCGCCGAAGTCGCAACCGGCCGAGAAGCGCGAACGACGCAACGAGCGGCATGAGGCCGATGTAGCCGGTCACCTCGGTGAGGTTGTAGTTGGCCAGGAAGGGAGGCTGTCCGAAGGACCCCGACCCGCCCAGGAGGTCGGGGACGAGCATCAGCAGGAGCCACCTGTTGGCCAGCGATCCGGAGGTGAACAAGTACGCGCTGCTCGCTGCACGTTGAGAGGTGCTCACGGCTGCAGCTCCAGGCACCCACTGGACGGCGCCGAGCCCGACTGCGAGCAACACGCCGCCCACCATCCACCCGAGATACGGTGCGGTGCCGCGCCCGAGACGAAGCACCCGCCACAGCGCGTAGATGCCGACGATCACGGCGAAGTCCGCGATAGCCCGCGGTTCGCCGGCGAGGATGGCCATCGCCCCGGCCACACCGAGAAGAGCTGTCCAGCCGAGCCGCGACCGGAGTGTGGCGCGGCGCGCTTCGGCTGAAGCGTCGCGCGATGTGGAACACTCGGAGAGGCGCAACAGCGCGAGCAATGCCACCGGTACCCAGCTCACGCCCGCGACCAGACCGAAATGGACTATCTGCGCTGTCATGGCGCCGGCAAAGCTGAACGACAAGGCACCTAGGAAGCTCGGCACCGCGGCGAGGCGCGAAGCGCGTAAGAACACGAAAGAGCCGATCCCTGCCACCCACCAGGTGACGACCAGGTTGAGCGTCCACGCCGCTGTCCCCGGAAGGATCACGAAGAGAAGCGTGAAGGGGTACGCGGCCCCGGCGTTCCAGCCCCCGAGCAGCGGCGCCCCGCTCCAGATGTAGGGATCGAACAGGGGCAGGTGCCCGTGACGGATCTGGGAGCCGACCAACACCCGCAACGGGTAGTTCTGCGTGAAGTTGTCGCTGACGACGGTCGCGTGACCGAGGAGCGCGGGCACGGCGAACACCGCCAACGGCAGCACCACCAACACGGCTAGGGCCAACCGGTCGAGGCCCGAGACGCGCCGCAGAGCCGCCGGGGTGCGCGAGACGACAGTACCCTCTCGAGAGGCTGCAACCACAACCACGGGATGCCACTATCGCAGGGCAACCTGGGAGGACTCTGGGACGGCGTCGCTAGCGTGGCTCCCAGTCTTCGAAGCACGTCCAGCAACGATGGGATGGATCCCTTAAATGGTGGGTCAAGTCCCTCTCGCACACCGACTAACCAAGCCGACTAACGCACCGTCTCGCCCACCAGTCCAGTCGCGGCCGCAGAGCTCGTGACCTGACAGCCCTGTGTCGCTCGACCTTCAGGAGCGCAAAGCGAGATGTCGCCGGCCGAAGATGAAGGCCAGGCCGTACAGAACAGCCACCACTACGAGCAGGAATCGGAACCCCGTGATGAGCGACAGGTACTCAAGCACTCCCCCGATAATCGCCCCGATCAGGTTGGCGCCGAAGGCGGTGGTGGAAGAGGTCACATCCTTGAACCGCTGGGCGAAGACGAGGTTGGCGATGAAGATCGGGGCGAACGCGAGCGCCGTAGCCGCCACGAAACGCAACACGACCGGCAGGTTCAGCAATGACGCCTGCGGTGCAACGAACGAGACCGCCAGCGCCACGAGCAGCGCCCCGTACAGCAACATCGGGCGTGGAAGCTTCACGTGTCGCGCAGTCTCAACCGCCGCGTAGACGCTGAGCAGCACGCCGGCGAAGACGAGTGAGTTCACGTACCAGGTCGTGCCGAAGAGCAACGCGAACTGCACGATGTTCTTCGATTCGAGCAGCATGAAAGCCGCACCCATCCAGAACAGGTCTGCGAATCGCGCCATCTTCTTGAACGGCCCTCCAGCTGCCCGCACCACCACCAGGGAAGCTGCCAGGATGAGCCCCACGACCAACAAATAGAAGTTCGGGATCGAGGGAGTCGGCAGATAGGGGAAGGGGCGGTCGTCAGAGACCGGCGTGACCTGATGGGCGTTCCAGAAACTGGAGCAATTGGGAGTATTGCCATTGAAGACGACTGTGAGCACAGCCTGCTGGCGGCCGCTCAGAGTGTTCCCCAGCTCCACGCAAGGGCGTGAGCCGAACACGTCGTCGATGGCGGTCGCATAACGGTCGAGCAGGAACGGCTGGTAGTAGTTGTACATCACGAAGGTCCCGCCCTGGGCCAGATGGTCCCGGGCCTCTTGAATGGCCTGGGTAGTGAGCAGGTAGTTCTCGAGCCCCACGGGTGCGGACTGGCCGGTGAGGGCCGTGAGGGAGTCCGGGAGCGCGTAAAGGATCAACGAGTACCGCTGACTGGTGTCCTGGAGAAAAGCTCGACCGTCGTCGATGTGGATCGTGACGCGCGGGCTCTGGTAAGCGTGCTCGGGGTTGTGTTCCTTTCCCAGCTGTACCAGATCTGGGTCGATCTCGACAGCGGTGACGTGGCGCGCCCCCTCGGACAGTGCCACGCCGACGTCATTGCCGGTCCCCGCTCCGATCACGAGCACGTTGGAGAGCGAGCTCGCCGTCACGTGCCGGTAGGGGAAGAAGTAGAAAGCTTCGATCCTGTGCAGGGTGGGGATCGAGTACAAGGTCTGGTAGGGAATGTTATTCCCTGAGACCGCCAATCCGTGATAGACGTGGCCGTTCACGCTGCTGGTGACGTTGATCGTGGTGATCTTGTAGTACGGCGACCAGACGTCGACCGTAGAGAGCGACTCCAGCAGCAGCATCGCCACGATGGCGGCAATCGCGACCCACTGCCACCACCGTTGGCGTATGCCGAGAAGCAACACGAACGCCGCGGCGACCACTGCTCCCCAGGCGATGGGCGGCAGCCCGATGAAAGACAGGACTGAGAACAGGACGATCCCTGCGACGCTTCCGATGATGTCAAAGCGGTAGGCGTCGAGGGGCTTGAACTGAGCGAACGTCCGGGCCATCGCCTGTCCGAGACCCGCCATCACCACGACTACCAGTACGAAGATCACCGGGAGACTGACCCACTGGGACAAAGGAGCATGCCCTGAGAGGCCCTGGAACTCATGCGGGCCGCGAAGCATTACGAGCTTCACGGGGAAGATGAGGACGAACGCGACGAGGACGACGAGCGACAATGGTGCCAGGCGGAACAGGTTCCGTGACGACCCGGCGAGCAGGAAACCCACCCCGATGCCCAAAAAGCTCGCCAAGAGCACGAAGTTCGTGATGTTGGCAAGGTGGACGTTGTTGGCGGCGGTCCACCGGATGAGCGCGAGCTCCACGAAGAGCATCAACATGCTCAGGGTTACGAGCCGCCAGGGGCTCAGCTCCGAAACGAAGCCGCGCAGGCCAACTGCGGGTACCTGACCGAGCTCGCCGCCGGTCTTCGTAGAGGTCGTCGCCATCAGGACAGGTGGTGAGGCGCGCGGGCCTGGTCGGGCTTCTCGGGCATCTGAGTAAAGATAGGAGCCCTCGCTGGGCCAGGGGCAATCCGATCGGCGAGAGCAGGGCACCACGAGTGGGAGACGGCTCACGTCAGCACCGGGACATGGCGGAGTAGTGCGCCTCCCAGCCTTCTCTCAGCTTCATCGGGCAGAGTGGTCCGATGCCGATGCGGTCGGTTGTCCGCTGCGCGGATGACGACATCTCCGGCTGCCGCACTGACTCGGCGCCGCTTGACAGCCCGATCTCTCTTCTGCGACCGGCGCTCACCGGGCTAGCGGCAAGCAGCGCGATCGTCTTTGGTGCGATCCTCGGGGGTTCGAAGTTCATGTCCCACCTCCCCGGGGCTTGGCTCTTCGGTACACTCGAGGGGCCCTTGGGCTTTCTGGCGCCCGCCGGAACACCCCCCGTTCGTGGCGGTGCTGGGCATCTACGGAGGCCTGGTCCTCCTCACGGCCACCTGGATTTCCCTGCTCCGCACGATCTCGCGGCATCGAGGACTGCCGGTACGGCGAGTTCTCGGGGTCATCGTCGTGTGGGCGCTGCCGCTCATGCTTGCCCCGCCATTTTTTAGCCGAGACATCTACAACTACGCGGGGCAGGGCGAGATGGTGAGCCACCACATCGATCCCTACGCCTACGGGCCAGGGGTCCTCGGTGGCACGTCGTTCAACACGCTTGCCGGTCCCTTATGGGCCAGCACGCCGGCCCCCTACGGGCCCACGTTCCTGTGGCTCGATGGCACGGCGGCAGATCTGTCCGGCCACGGGATCCTGGCAGACTTGGCGTTGCTGCGCCTGATCGAGCTCGGTGGTATCGCCCTTGTCGTAGCGGGCCTGCCCACTCTGGCCCGCGAGGCAGGCCGAGACCCGGCGGAGGTCGTCCTCCTCGGTGTCGGCAGCTCGCTCGTTCTGACCACGTTCGTCGCGGGCGCGCACAACGACGCCCTGATGGTCCGGTTGCTCGTAGCGGAGCTGGCCGTCGCTCGCCGGATCGGCACGGTCCCGGGCATCGTCCTATGCGCGCTCGCCGCTGGCGTGAAGGCACCCGCTGCGCTCGCCGTGCTCTTCATCGGCTGGAACTGGGCAGGTCCCAAAGCCACCACTCGGGCTCGGATTTTTCACACCCTCGGTGCTGGCGCGATTTCGTTGGCAACTCTTTCGGCTCTGTCTCAGATCTCAGGCATCGGCTGGGGCTAGCTTCGCACGTTGACGGCCCCGGCGAAGATCTCGACCGGGGTAACGCCTGTCGACGATGCAGCTCATGTGATGAGCGGCATCGCTCACCTGATGGGGCTCGGCCTTTCCCTGGCGGGGGTGCGGACGGTCCTCGACGGGCTCGGCCTTGCTGCGGCGTTGGGCGTGGGGGTCTGGCTCCTGCTGCGCTCACCGCGGACCGGGCTACTGCGAGGGCTCGGGCTCACACTGCTCATTCTGGCCATCCTCGGCCCGATTCTCTGAGCGTGGTACCTGAGCTGGGGACTCGTGGTGCTGGCGGTGGTGGCCACCGGTGGTCTGCGCCGCTGGGTGATCGCTCTGTCGGTCGCTGGCGCCTTCGTCGGTGTAACGGCCGTGATCGGGATGATGGAGGTCGTCGTACACGCGGACGCGCTCGAAGACCTCCTCCTCGTCTTTAGCCTCGCAGTCCCGTCGGCGCGACTCAGTCACCATGGGACTCGAACTCAGAACCGTATCCAAGGACCGTCAGTCAAAATGCGTGATCGTGGACCAGATGGCGGAGATCTGTTCCCTGGTGCTTTGGTTCGAGAGTTGTCCGCTTACCTCCACAAATTGGCAAGCCGCCGACCTGCGCCTGCCGTCGGTGCTGTGCACCACAGCTCTCGGACCACTCAATGTGGCGACGCTCGTCGAGCCGAGCAGGACCCCGTCACCAGGGCGAGGCTGCTGAGCGAGAGCCGCAGAGGATCACCATCCGCAGTCCGCCGACAGAGTGGCAGAGCACCCTGACAACCAGCCTTCCCAATTCTTCCCAACGCGCGAGCAGAGGGACCCTCTGGGTCCCTCTGCTCCTACTGCTCTACGGATTACCACCTGCCCTCGGTCACCCGGGGGCGGCGGAGGCTTGCACGGGGCCTGTAGCGCCCCGCGCGGGCCTTAGCCGTTCAAGTCCGTCGCAATGGCGGTCTCGAGGCCGGGTGTGATCGCCAGTGGCCCTCCGATGAACCACAGGTTGTTCGCTGTCCCATCAGCCGGAGTCCCAGGGTCCTCCGCTGTCTGGCCGACCGAGGTGAGGAACTTACTCAGGTAGTCGGTGCCGGCGGGGTTGCCCGTCGCGTTCGTGTCCCAGGTGAGAAGCACCGGCATCGGGCCCTCGACGGAGGACAGGGGACCAGCGGTGATCGCGTCGGTGTAGAAGTCACCTCTCGCCACCATCACGTAAGACACCTCCCAGTCGAGACCCACAACCTGACCCGAGCTGTTTACCGAACCCAGCTCGAACTGGGCGAGCAACTGCGAGGTATCGGTGTAGTCCTCCCCCGCGATGCGGAGCACCGAGATCCCCATGCTCTCCACTGTGGCGAGCGTGCTGTCGCTGATCACGTCAGGACCGCCCAGCACGATCACCTGCTGGATGGCATCATCGATCAGCGCGGCGGCTGCTTCGGGCGCGAGCGAGGACGGCCCGGTGAGGAGCAACGGGAAGTGCCTGTAGGCGGCGACCGCAGACCCCGAGGCGGCATCTGGGAAGTTCGTGTCGGTGCAGAGGACCGCGGTCGACACGGGCGTGTCAGGCGCCGAGGAGATGGCGCTGCCGCTCGATCCCGTGGTGTCGTTGTACATGCCGCTGTAAGCACCCAGGAACTTGGCGGTTCCCACACCGGTCGGCCCGAAGTACGTGGCCACAGCCGCGGCCGTGGCGTCCGCGGTCTGACCGTAGATCCAGTGCACGGTCAGATTGACCGCGCCGGTGAGGCCCTTCAGGGTCGTGCCGGCGCAGGTGTAGATCGGGGTGGACTGGAGTTGGGTGACGTCTGCCTGGCTGACCGCCAAGGGACCGCCGACCACGTAGACGTCTGTAACCCCTGCGAGGCGGAGCGCCTCGAGGAGGGCAGGAGCCAGCGAATTCGTCGGTGTGACGAGGACCCCAGTGCCGTAGTTACCGTCTACGCCGACACTCGAGTTGAACAGCCTACCGGCCAGGTAGCTTCCCGATAGCGCATCCTGGAAGGCCTGGTCGGTCACGACAACAGCGTTAGTCGTCGCCAAGCCCGTCGTCGAAAGGGTCTGCTCCATGCCCTGGTTGGTCTCGCAGCCCGCGCCGCCGTTCACGTCCGAAGCGAACTCCACGGCGGCTGTCGTGTCAGCGTCGACGCCGTAGGTGCGTCCGGCGACGTTCGCCACGGTGAAGGGGTTTTTCGCGTACGGGCTACCCGAGTAGGTAAGCGCACCCTTCGTGGCGACACCGGTGTTCGCCCCGTTGCACGCGTCAGACGAGTTGTTGGCGCCGTACCAGAGCGCAGCCTCAAGCGTGAGTCCCGGGAGTCCCGGTACGTTGAGAGATATGCCGCTCACCGTGACCGTCCCGGCGGTGCCACTTGAGGGGGTCGTCACCTGGAAGGTCAATTCGGTGGGACCAGTCTGGCTTCCAGGCGTGAGGATCGCGGCGTTGCCGACCGCGATGCCACCACCGGTCGCGCTCACCGTCGGGAGAGCGCTCCACTCGGCCGCCCGCCCCACAGCTGCGCCCGGGCTGAGGGCAATGCACGCCCAACCCGTAGTCCCACTGCTGAGCGCCCCGGGGGAACCCTCCGTGATCGTGATCGGGCCGTTTACGGCCTGGTCCACGACCTCAGAACCGCTCGAGGAGAAATTGTACTGAAGCGTCGTGCTCGGCTTGTTCGAAGTGACGGTCAGCGTAGAGGTACCGATTTGGGCGTTGGAGGGTCCGCCCACCGGCTGGCCTATCGCATAACCGTGGGAAATGGCGAGGACATGGATCGACGTCGCCCCCTTGGCCGCGGAGGCTGTCGTGGTGACCACCTCGTTGGTCCCCGCCGCTGAGCCGAGCAGCAGGCTCGCACCAGTCGGGATCGCACCCGGCAAGGCGGCCACCGTAAGTGTGGTGTCCCCTATCGATGCGACGGCCGTAAGAGACGTCCCGGCTGCTCCGAGCGCCACACCGCCTGCGAGGGTGTCAAGAGTGGGTGGGGTGTTCGTCGTGGTGAACGTCGGAGCGACGTTGTAGCCCTCGGCAATGTCGACGGGGCCGAGGTTGGCCGTGGTGCTGATGGTGTCGCCCACGTCGCCGCTGACCACGTAGCTGAGCCCGGAGACCGTGATGTCGATCGGCGCGGCGGCGCCGAGGCCGCTCCCCGTGATCGTCCCACCGTTCGTAAACGTGAGGACCAGCTCGTTGTCAACGCCGGAGAAGGTGCCGCAGCTGCCTCCCTGGGCCAGCGCGGCGGTGAGCGTCGGTGTAGCAGTGGCCCCGTTCGTGATCACCTTGGCGCTTATCGTCGCCGTGCCGGAGAAGCCGATCGAGTCAGGCTTCGATAGCGTCTCGCAGTTGAGGGCGTCGTTGCGCGCGACGGTGATGTAGATCTTGTCGCCGGTCGTCCAGGCGTTCCCGGGCCCGCTCATGTACAGCTCCCATGAGCCAACTGCGGTCGTCGCGCCGGGACCGATCGTCGGGGTGGTGTCCGCGAAAAGGGTGGCGATGGCGGCGGTGACAACGTCCGCGTTGGCGGCGCTCGTCACGATGAAGGCGCCCGAAGCGTTGAGGGTGCCAGCGGCAGCGGCGGTCACGATGTCCGGGCCGCCGGCAGCACCAACTGCCACGTCGTAGGCAACGCTCCCGACCGCGATGGTCTCATCCGCCGGTGTGCTGGTCTGGCCGAGGCCGGTCAGAGTGATCGTGAAGGTGTTGACTCCGGCACCTCCGGTAGTGGTGCACCCGCTGGTGGCGCACAGGTTGACGTCACCTGTAGGCGAGGTGACGGTGACCGTCGGGGTCTTGTCGAAGGTGAGCGTCGCGGCAGCGGCGCTGTCTGTCACCGTAAGCGTGATCGTGTTGCCTGTAGCCCAGGTGGTCCCCGCCGCCAGGGTTATCGTCCAGCTGCCTGCGGTCTGATTGGCCACACCCTTCACGACGCTCGGGGCGGACGACGCGACGACGCTTGAACCGCTTCCGATGGCGGCCGAAGCGCTCGAGGCGAGCCCCAGGACGGAGAGGCCGGTCAGGGCCGTCACTCCTGCGATGCAGGAAACAGCTACCCGGCGGAATCTGATAAGTCGGTGTTTCACTCGCCCTCCTTGGGCTCGGTTCGACGTCACCCCGAGGCCGCCGGCAAATACGCGGCGGCCCGCGGGCACACTGCACGTTACATCAGGGACAACTGCTCCTGCGGGATCTCTGTGACACATCTGGCCATGAACAGGTGCAATCCTCTCGGTGCGCGAAACCTCCCACTTTGCGTGGTCGCTACTTTGCGTGATTTCTTGTGAAGTCAGTACTTTATGTGATCACTTTGCGTGGTCAGCGATGCCGGGTCAGAAGCACCCGCACCCGCGGACGAGCGATGACGATCACGACAACGATTACCACGAGATTCACCACGAGATCACCGGCGCCTAAGGCCAGCCTGGTCCCACTGACCAGCTCCATCCTCGGAGCTGTCTGGAAACCTGAGACGCGTGCATCATGCACCGGCGGGTGTTAGCGTGAGTACCGACCGCTACAGGTCCTAGCGACGGAAGGACGAGGGGCACCTCGGCTCCGCAACGAGGCAGAAGAGGGGCGCACTCACCACATGGCTGTTCAGCCAGAGACCCTGGACTCCTACGACGATCGCCGGCTCGTCGGCGCCTTCCAAGCAGGCGAGGAGGATGCCTTCGCACGCATCGTCGGCGCCCACTACTCCTCGCTCCTTGCCGAGGCGCGTCGGAAGCTTCGTTCGGCCGGCGACGCCGAGGACGCTGTTCAGGAGACGCTGCTTCGCGCGTACCTGGCGCTCGACCGCTTCGGAGGGGAGTACCGGCTTCGTGCGTGGCTGAGCCGCATCCTGACCAACGCATGCACGGACGTGCGGTCACGGCGCTCAGGCGAGCTGCGCCTCGTCGACCGCCTAGCTCACAGGCGCGACGAGGTACCCGGCGCCGACGAGTGGGTTGCCGACTCGGAGCTGCGACGCAAGATCGAAGAGGCCATCGCCTCCCTGCCCGAGACGTACCGAGTGGCCTTCGTGCTGCGCGAGGTGGAGGAACGCTCGTACGCCGAGGTGGCCGAGGAGATGTCGGTCACCGAGTCGAACGCACGAGCGCGCGTGCACCGGGCACGCAGCTCGCTCACGCGGGCTCTGCGCGAGACCGGGACCGCCCTGGGCGGCTTCGCCATCCCGCTCCGGCTCCTAGGACGGAGACAGCTCGCTGCTCGAGCCCGCCAGGTGCACGGACCGAGCCTCGCGGCACACCCCGAAGCGGTGCAGAGCTCGGCGTCGGGCGTGTCCTGCACCGCCGCCCACTCCGCAGCGCTCCCCTCGAGCTCCCAAGCACCGCTTTCGGCGCTTGCCCAGATCTCTCAGGCTCTGACTCAGACCGCTTCGAACCCGCTGTCCCAGACGATTCTGGCGATCGCTCCCGACGCAGGGCGCGCCTCACTGCCGGTGGCGGGGATGCTCGCCACCATGGCGGCCGCGGGCGCGATGGTGGCGACCGGTGCCTCCGTGCTGTCCCCGGCTGCGAACCCCGCAGCCGCTGCCTCCGCCGTAACAGCTCCGGCGGTTGCACTCAGCTACGACAGCGCCGCGCCCGCCGCTTTGTCGGCAGATCAACAAGGAAACGCCAAAGCCGTGACCAGCCCCAACTCTGCCGGGGACGCTCCCACCCCTGGTGCTTCGGCGACATCTGCGTCGGGCTCATCCCAAGGCGCCACCGTTGCGTCGGATGCCTGGCAATGGGTTTCCGACGCGGCTACGGGCCCCGGGCAAACCCTCTCCGCACTTCCTGGCGCAGGAAGCTCGACTTCGGGCTCTTCCGTGGGCCAGGACCCAGCCCAGGCCGCCGGGAGCTCCACCTCGTCGACCTCGGCCGACGCGGTCGCCTGTCCGTGGCCCGCGTCGTTCCCCGGCGCCACCCAGGGTCCGATCACCCTGCCGGCGCCCGAGCCGACAGGCACGGCGCCTTCGGCCTATTTCGCCAGCGACACCCTCCAGGCGGGTGGGGCCGACCCGGCCTTCGAGGTTTCGGGTCAGGGCAATTACGAGGTGCCGGCGGGGAGCCTCACCATCCACACCCTCTACGCCGCCTGTCTCCCCGGCACCACCGACCCGGTCCTTCTGGCAAACCTGTCGAACCAGGCCGACCCGGCAGCCGGTCAGCTCCAGCTCGCCGGGGCGCTGGTGAGCTCGTCCTCGGCAGACGGCGAGACCATCACCCTCTACCGAGGAAACGCCGCATGGATCGACGGGCCGAAGGTCTCGACGCGACCCAGCTCGTTCGTGGCGGAGATCGTGCTCGACGTGCCATCGGACATCTCGACGCTACGCGTGGCGTTCTTCGGCACCGCGCCCGACCTGTCCGGCGCACCTCTCACATGCGCGGGTCAAGAAACGGGCAGCACCTCGACGAGCACGGCCACAGCACCCGGCGCCTTGACAGGCACGAGCTCGGTGCCTAATTCCCCAAATGACGGCATCTCGACGGGCAGCACCTCGGGTCCAGACGTCTCCAGCTCAATGACCACGGGTGCCACCTCGACCATTTCGTCCGTCGCGTCAGGCTGCTCGCAGTCCACAAGCAACGCGCCGTCAAGCTCAGAACCGATCAAGACTGTGAGCGATTCTTCGGGATCCACGTCGGGCACTTTGAGCACCGGCGAGAGCACCACGCAAAGCGACACCACCTCTGTTGGGGCGCAGAGCGACACAACCGCATCGTCAACCACCTTGGAGACAACTCAAGGCACTTCGAGCACCACCACCGGGTCGTCGTAGCTGCGTCCCGTTGTTCTTGAAGGAGAGCCCGAGCCGAGTCTCAGGTCGGTGAGTCTCAGGTCAGTGATTGCTCCGAAGGCGGGGTGTCTTGGGTGGTGGCGTTCATCGCAGGAGATGCAATGTCCGTCGTCTCGCGAGCCACGCTCGTGCCAGGCGCTTCTTCGCTGGACTCGTCGTTCGGGCTCCGCTGTACAAACGCCCACAGCTGCTCTGGGGTGCCTGGATAGGCGAACTGGTAGCCCTGGGCGAACTCGCAACCCATCTCCCTCAAGGCGTTCGCTTGTTCCGGAGTCTCGACGCCCTCGCCCACCACCGAAAGACCGAAGGCGTGGCCCAGGCCGAGAAGTCCTTGGACGATCGCAATGCCTCTCCCGTCCGGGGTGTCGAGGCTCGCCACGAACCGGCGGTCGATCTTGAGGCCCGAGATCGGAAGGTCCTGGAGCCATGACAGGTTCGAGTGACCGGCGCCAAAGTCGTCGAGGTTCACCGACACCCCGAGATCGCGAAGCGCTCGCAGCACCTTCTCGGTCGCTCGCACGTCGCGCAGCACCTCCTCGACGATCTCCAGACCGAGCATCGAGGCCGCGATGCCGTGGGAGGTCATGAGCTCGCCCACGATCTCCGCGAAATGGGGGTTCGCCAGCTGGTGCGGCGAGATGTTGAGCCACAGCCGGAAGGTCGCCGGTACATCCCCAGAGCCCTTTGCAGCCTCGAGCTCGTCAAGTGCCTTCTCCAGCGCCCAACGGCCGATCTGGACGATCAGACCGGACTCCTCCGCCACCGAGAGAAACGACCCCGGCAGCATCGTCCCGTGTCCGTGGCGGTACCAGCGAAGCAGCGCCTCGGCTCCGACGACGGCCCCACTCGAGAGGTCCACGAGCGGCTGATAGACGAGGGTGAGGCCTTCGCCCTCGGTACAGGCACGAAGCCCGCGCTCCACCTCGAAGCGCTCGAGCACGCGGTCGCGCATCGCATCGTCGAACAGCTCCCAGCCCGCCCCACCTTCTTCCTTCGCGCGGTACATCGCCGTGTCGGCATTGCGAAGCAGCGTCTCGGAACTTTGGTTCGCCACTCCGNNGTGCTCCACCCCCTCGACCTCGGCTGGCTCAGCCAGCTCGGCTAGGAGGTGCTCGGCTATGCGGCAGGCCGCCGCCGAGGTCTTCACGTCGGGACAGACCACCACGAACTCGTCGCCGCCGAAACGCGCCACGGTGTCTGAAGACCGTCGCGCAGCCGCAAGACGGTCTGCCATCTGCCGCAAGAGCTGGTCGCCGATGTGGTGACCGAACAGGTCGTTCACCACCTTGAAAGTGTCAAAGTCAACGAACAACACGGCGAGCACGTTCCCCGCGCGCCGAGCACTTGCGAGCGCCTGGACGAGACGGTCGTCGAGCAACGCGCGGTTCGGCAGACCGGTGAGAGGGTCATAGAGAGCTTCGTAGGCGCTGAGACGTTCGACGCGTTCTATGAGGCTTTGGTTCTCGACGGCGAGCCCGCGCCGCGCAAGCGCGTGGCGGATGGTCTGTAGGAACGTCTCGGGCGCGACTGGTTTGATCAGGTACGCGTCGAGCTGGCCAACCGAGGCGACCGCGCTGTCGAGCGACGTGTACTCGGTGAGGAGGAGAACAGGCAGCTCGGCGTCTTGCTCCTTGAGCGCCCGGGCGACGTCGATGCCACTTCCCTCGGGGAGTCGGTGGTCGACCACAGCGACCGCCGGGTGGTGTTCGGCCTGGAGCTCGAGAGCCTCGTCTTCCCGGCCGCACCCGAGAGCCCTGATCCCCGCGTTCACGAGCGCGTCGATGAGACTCTGGCGCCCCTTCTCGTCATCGACCACGAGCACGAGCGAGTTCGAATTCGAGTTCGGTACGGGCGCAAGTGATGAGTCGAGAGGGGACTCGCCACCTTCTCGAGGAGGTTCAGGCGCGCCCGGGGTGAGGCTCACGTTTCCTCCCACATCGGTCCAACGTGAGGAACCGTTCGGCAGGCATTTGAGCCCAGTTTGGTCGCCGAGTCGGTCAGCACCTCTGCTCGCTCTGGCGCTGCCACCGGAACGACGACGCCGGACAACGGTGAGGCGCGAAACACCTTCGCCGTCATCCCGACCTCCCATAGCCCCAGCGCAACCGGCGTGCCCCGCCGCCGCGCCTCCTCAGACATAGTCTGACATCACCCGGCGCGCGGAGTCAAACGCTCTGCGCGGACGCAAGAAACCGTCTCAATGGCGTCAGGCACAAGCCAGACACAAGCCAAACACAAACCAGACACAAGAAGAGCACCCGGCCCCCGCCACCGCTTCAAGCCTGAGCCAGCACGGAGGTACCCTCACGGCGATGCGGGACGACTCGTGCTGAACCTGCCGCCCGGGAAGGAAGGCGTCTTTTCCCGAGAGCTGCTCGTGGACGCCATCGCGAACGGCGTCATAGGAGCCGGGAGTTTCAAGATCCCCGACACGAACGTCCAACCCGCCAGCCTCGACCTGCGACTCGGGGAGATCGCTTACCGCATCAGGTGCAGCTTCCTCCCAGGTCCGCAGAGCGTGGAGCGCAAACTGAGGGACTATGTCATCGACGAGCTGGATCTTCACAAGGAAGGTGCAGTCCTCGAGACGAACCGGCCCTATCTGGTCCTGCTGAAGGAGCAGCTGAACCTGCCTCCGGGTGTGCGGGCGAAGGCGAACCCCAAGAGCTCCACCGGACGCATAGACGTGTTCACGCGCGTGGTCACCGACGAGGGGCATCGCTTCGACGAGATAGCCGAGGGTTACCAGGGCCCGCTGTACCTCGAAGTCGTGCCCCTCTCGTTTACAGTGCGAGTGCGCGAGGACCTGACCTTGAACCAGCTGCGCCTCTCGATCGGGAGGACCACGCTCACCGACGATGAGGTTCGCGACTTCCATTCCGAGGAGCACCCGCTTCTCTTCGAGGACGGGAAGCCTGTGCCCGCCCGCGAGCTCGCCCTTTCCGACGGGATGTTCCTCGGGCTCGACTTGAAAGGCGATACCACAGCACGAGTCGGCTACCGCGCGCGCGAGAACGCTCCCCTACTCGATCTGACAAGTGACCAGCTCATCGACCCCGAGGCGTTCTGGGAGCCCGTCCAAAGCGAGGGCGGCGACCGGATCGTCCTCTCGCCGCAGAAGTTCTACCTGCTCATGTCCAGTGGAGCAGTGTCGATACCACCGGAGCTCGCCTCGGAGATGACGGCCTATGACCCGACGAACGGCGAGCTGAGGACTCACTACGCGGGGTTCTTCGACCCTGGGTTCGGGTTCGACCCCGAAGGGCCGCTCGACGGTTCGCGCGCAGCACTCGAGGTCCGAGCCCACGATGTGCCGTTCGTGATCGAGCACGGCCAACGCGTCTGCAAGCTCACCTTCGACCGCATGCTCGAAGCTCCTAAGACCCTCTACGGCGAGGCGATCGGGTCCTCCTACCAAAGACAGGAAGAGACGCTCGGCAAAATCTTCAGGCGGCAGTAGCACGTGCCCGACGTCCGCCACCTCAAACCCGCTCTTTGCGACGGAAGGCGAAGGTCCCGTTGGCCGAAATGCAGGGGAGGGCTCGAACGCACCCACCGGGGCCGGCTCTTCGAAACGGTTTGACCGCTAACCTCGGGTACGGACACAATCTTGACCGGCCGGTCAGGTTTACCTGCCGACTCAGTTCCATCTCGCCAGAACTCTCGGCAGACTCGGGAAGGAGCCACCATGACCACCGCCGTCATCGTCGACGCTGTGCGAACCCCAGGAGGCCGACGCAACGGCAAGCTGCATGGCTGGCACGCGGTGGACCTGGCCGCCGAACCGTTGAAGGCCCTCATCGAGCGCAACGACCTCGATCCCGTCCTTGTGGACGACGTGATCATGGGCTGCGTCACGCAGGTGGGCGAGCAGGCGCTCAACGTCGGCAGGAACGCGGTGCTCGCGGCGGGGTTCCCCGAGTCGGTGCCTTCCACGACCGTCGACCGCCAGTGCGGCTCCTCGCAGCAAGCGTTGCACTTCGCCGCACAGGGTGTCATCGCGGGCGCTTACGACGTGGCGATCGCCGCCGGCATAGAGCACATGACCCACACCCCGATGGGATCCTCGATCGTTCCCGACCTGGGCTACGCCTTCGGACCCGCGGTCATGCGCCGCTACGCAGAACGCGGCGGGCTCGTCTCGCAGGGCATATCCGCCGAGATGATCGCCGACCATTGGAGCCTCTCGCGTGAGGAGCTCGACGCCTTCGGCGCGCGCAGCCAGCAGTTCGCAGCCCGCGCCACGGCCGAGGGCCGGTTCGAACGTGAGATCGTGCCTGTGGAGGTGCGCGACGACGAGGGTAATCCGACCGGCGAGACGATCAGCACGGACGAGGGCATCCGCCTTGACACCACCGTCGAGGTGCTGGCGACCTTGAAGCCGGCGTTCAAGCCCGACGGCAAGGTGACCGCCGGCAATTCGTCACAGATCACAGACGGGGCCTCCGCAGTGCTGGTCATGAGCGAGGAGAAGGCGAGCGCCCTCGGCCTCACCCCACGTGCACGCTTCTTGACGTTCGCCCTGGCCGGCGTGGACCCCATCACCATGCTCACGGGTCCCATCCCCGCCACCCGCGCGGTGCTGGAGAGGGCCAAGATGTCCATCGACGACATCGACCTCGTGGAGATCAACGAGGCATTCGCCTCTGTCATCCTCGCCTGGGAGAAAGAGCTGCGCCCCGACATGGCCAAGGTGAACGTGAACGGAGGCGCCATCGCTCTCGGCCACCCCCTCGGAGCGTCGGGTGGCAAGCTTATGGCGACCCTGCTGAACGAGCTCGAGAGGACCGGCGGTCGCTACGGGCTACAGACGATGTGCGAGGGCGGTGGCTTGGCGAACGCCACCATCATCGAACGCCTGGGCTGAGATCAGCGGTAGCGGGTGGCGGTGGCAAAGCCGCCGGCGATGAGCACGATGCCGACAAGTAGGTACCAGTCACTCGGCCCGGCCGGCAGCACGTTGAAGTAATTGAGGACGATCACCAGCGCCCCGACGACCAGAAGCGCAAGGATCAGCAGACCCATCCATTTCGGGCTCACCTTTCGGCTCCGCGGGATGGGCGGCGTGTAGCGACCGCTCGAAGCCGAGGCGCGCGCCGGTGCACTCGTGGTGCGTCCCATCGAACGCCCTTTCTTCGTGGCGCTTCCCGGACCGTGTCTCTGAGCGTTCGCCATCACGCCCGAGGATAGTCATCATCGGGTTGGCACTACCATCGTGGCTCGGTGGCCGTACGTGTCCTGCTCATAGACAACTACGACTCCTTCACCTACAACCTCGTCCAGGAGCTGGGCAAGCTCGGGGCGGAGCCGGTGGTGCACCGCAACGACGCCATCGACGTAGACGGCATCAGGCACGCGAGCCCCGACGCGCTGGTCATCTCCCCGGGTCCGGGAAGACCCGAGGACGCGGGGATCAGTCTCCAGGTCGTGAGTGAGCTTGCCGGTGAGCTGCCCATCTTGGGCGTCTGCCTTGGACACCAGTGCATCGGACAGGCCTACGGGGGAAGGGTGGTGTGCGCCCCGACGCTCATGCACGGCAAGACCTCGGCCNNGGCCACTCGTTACCATTCGCTCGTGGTTGAGCGTGAATCGCTCCCCGATTCCTTGGAGATAACCGCAGAGACCGCCGACGGCGTGGTCATGGGACTGCGTCACCAAGAGCTCCCCGTTGAAGGAGTGCAGTTCCATCCTGAGTCGATCCTCACCCCCGCAGGGTCCGGCCTGCTGGCCAACTTCCTGGCCCGCGCTAGTGCAGTCGGAAGTGCGCGCCCTCTCTGAGACGAATAAGAATGTCGAGGTAAGCGCACGGCGGGCCGAGCGGCGCGCGACCAGGGTCGCCTGCGAATGTGCTTTCGGCCGCGCGTGTGCGATACCCGCTCGGCCTGTTCGCGGTTCCTAGACGCTCACTACTGCTGACCCTGAGGGGAGAGAATTGGCGGGCCGTTCCTGGGGGGNNGGGTGCTCGTCGTCGCGGCGACCTTGGCGCTGGTGGTCGTGGCCGGCGGCGGCGGTTGGGGGATCCGGGTGGCGGCGGTGATGCAGCCGCGCCCCACAACCACGCCGCGGGCTCCGGGCATCACCCTCGTTTCCTCGCGCCAGCTCGACCTGCCAGACCCGTTCCTATTGGCGGCAGGCAGGAGGTACTACCTCTACGTATCGACCGCCTTCGCCGACTCCACCCACAAGAACGTGCCTGTCATAGCTGACAAGGCGGGACACTGGGGCCACGTGTCAGAAGCGCTGCCGAAGGTCCCGACTTGGGCGCTTTCCGCCTCTGCCGGCGGCGCCACCTGGGACCCGTACGTCGTGCGGCTGGGGCACACCTACGTCATGTACTTCGCCCCCCAGCTGAGCTCCCGCCCCCCCGCCACCCACTGCATCGGGGTGGCGGTCTCGGGTTCGCCGGCAGGGCCTTTCGTGCCGGTCGGCGGACCTCCGCTTGTCTGTCAGACGCAGCTGGGCGGTGCCATCGACGCCCAGCTGTTCTACGACCCCCATGGTCCGCGCGGCGCAGCTCACCCCAATTACCTGGTGTGGAAGTCGGACAACAACAACCTCCCCGGCTCGGGCCCGACCACGATCTGGGCAGCCCCGCTGTCGAACGACGGGCTCGCTCTGGCCGGCAACGCCATCGCGATCTTCCAACCCGACCAGGCGTGGGAAGAACCGGTGCTCGAGGCGCCGCAGATGGCCGAGGCTCCCGACGGCACCGACTGGTTGTTCTTCTCCGGCGGAGGAGGCTTCTTCACCCCCAGCTACGCCATCGGAGCGGCGAAGTGCGCAGGGCCCCTCGGTGGCTGCCGTGACACCTTGGCCGGCCCGCTCATCTCGTCCAACGCCCAGGGATCGGGGCCGGGCGAGGAGACGGTCTTCGTGGCCGGCGACCACAGTACCTGGGTGCTCTACAACCCGTGGCACACCGGCGAGCTGCAAGCGTTGCTACGCCCGGCTGAAGCGGCTCGCATCGGGTGGAACAGGCGAGGTCCTTTCGTCGCTGAGGCCAGCCGTTTCCCTCCGCCTTCCTAGCGTTCCTTCAGAGCGGCTCCGCCATGAAGCCGAGGTCCCGTTGCCCGACCGGCGACGCACACGTCAACTCAGAGCTCCCGCCGGGTGAGCAACCCAGCTCGGTCGCCGCCATTGTTGTGGTCCCTAAAGAGCGTGCTCGCCGCGGTAGTGGGGACACTGGAAGTACTGGAGCTTGAGCACGACAGCGTCACTTGCCCGTTCGGGGGAGCAGCCGATCCAGCCGAGGGAGACCCGCTGGTCACCATGGCCCCGTTGCTCGTGCACGTACCGTCGGAGACTCCAGTGAGTCCCCGGCTCTCGAGCTGGCTCTTCGCCTGCCCGAAAGTGTCGCCGCTCAGGTCCGGCACCAGGGGCGCGGTGCCGCCCGAGACGACGAGAGTAATGGGAGTCTGCCGAGAGACCGAGGTCCCTGCCGCCGGCTGAGTGCCGGCCACGTCGCCCTCCGTGATGTTCTGGCTGTACTGCGTGGTCTGCTGCCCGCTGCAGACGAGCCCGTCGTTCCCCAAGATGCTGCAGGCCACGGTCGGGGTGTCGCCCGACACGTCGGGGAGGGTGACGTTGGGAGAGGTGGTAGTAGTGGTCTGAGCGCTATAGAGGGTGACCGTGCCCCCTTGCTGGACGACCTGGCCGCCTTTCGGTGAGGTATCACACACGATGTTCTGCTGCGTGCAGGTGCTGATGTACTGGACCTGCGCGGTGAGCCCCATCTGTTGAAGCTCTTTCTGGGCCGACATGATCGACTGCCCGTCGAGGTCTGTGGGAACACTCAGCTGCGAGGGCGCGGTCTTGCCCCCGGTGACGAGCGTGATGGTCTGTCCCCTGTGCACGGTGGAGGCTTTGCGAGGCTGGGTGCGGATGACCTGGGTGGCCGGTGCGCTGCTCGAGGAGTCCTTTTTGACCTTGGTCTTAAGTCCGCGGTCTGCGAGCGTGCCTTCGGCCTGAGTCACGCTCTGGCCCGATACGTCCGGAAGCTTGAACGTCGAAGGCGTCGTGGACCCCGATCCGAGGTGCCACCAGCCAAGGGACTGGCCCAGGAAGATCACGACCACGGCGAGCGCGACCAATAACAGGAGCAGCACCGCCGCGTAGATGCCCGTACGGCTGGGAGGACGTTCGGGCTCCTCCGGTAGTTCGGCCCCTACCTGAGGAAGCGTCGCGGTACGTCCTGTGGTCCCCATCGCCTGGGTGGCCCCCATCGCCTGGGTCTCCCCGAGGGTGACAGGCGGGATGGTGGCAGCCACGGCGCGCCCTTCGCGAAAGCGCGACAAGTCCACTCGCAGGTCCTCGCCGGTCGGATAGCGGTGCTCGGGCGACTTGGCCATGCACTTCAAGATGACTGCCTCGAGATCGGGCGGAACCGCGGGGTTGATCTCGCGTGGCGTCGGAGGGTGTTCACGCACGTGCTTCGACGCGACTGCCACCGGCGTGTCCCCGAGGAACGGCGGACGACCCGTCACCATCTCGAAGAGCACGACGCCGAGCGAGTAGATGTCGCTTCGCGCGTCCACACCCATGCCTTCCGCTTGCTCGGGGGAGAAGTAGGTGGCCGTTCCCATGACGGCTCCTGTCTGGGTGAGGCTCTCCTCGGTATTGAGCGCGCGCGCGATCCCGAAGTCGGTGACCTTCACCACACCTTCGTCGGTGATGAGGACGTTGCCTGGCTTCACGTCGCGATGGATCACGCCGTGGCGGTGCGCGTACGCCAACGCGCTCGCCACGTCAGAGGCGATCTCCGCGGCCCGGTCGGGATGAAGCGGCCCGGCTCCTCGCAGGATCGACGAAAGGGCGCGGCCGTCCACGAGCTCCATCACTATGAAGTAGGTCCCGCCGTCTTCGCCCCAGTCGAACACCGGGACGATGTTCGGATGCGAGAGGTTGGCTGCCGCTTGAGCCTCGCGGCGGAACCGTTCCACGAAGGACCGGTCGACCGACAGCTCGGGAAAGAGGATCTTCACCGCGACCGGCCGATCGAGCAAGTGGTCACGGGCCCTATGCACCTCGGCCATTCCGCCACGCGCCACCAACTGGGACAACTCGTAGCGTCCCGAGAGCACACGCGGGGTCTCGGCGGGCTCAACCATCTCGTGAGAGCCTATGCCCGGTCACCAACGACCCTCGGTCCGCTCGAAGCGAGCGGAAAAGAGAAATCACTGTCCCCCCAGCGCGTCGGCGATCATCGTCTTCATCACCGGGCCGGCAACAGTGGCACCGTATTCATACAAGGCCTGGTTCGGGATCATCACCGCCACTGCAACCTTGGGAGCACTCGCAGGCGCGAAGGCGATCATCCAGTCCGTCGTGGCAGTGTTGCCGATGCCGACCTGGGCCGTGCCGGTCTTGGCGGCCACCTCCTCGCTTGCCGGGAAACCCACCACAGCAGCCGTACCTCTCGTCACGACCTCGGTCATGAGCTTGTTGATGATGGCAGCCGTCTGCGGTGATGTTGCCCGCAGCCACGGCTTGGGCTTATAGGTCTGCACCAGGTTGCCCTGAGAGTCGCGGATCTCGGACATCACGTGCGGGGTCATCACCACTCCGCCGTTCGCGATCCCCGCCGCGACCATCGCCATCTGAAGTGGGCTCGCCGCGGTGCATTTCTGCCCGATCGACGATTGGGCCAGGAAGATCTCAGCGCTGTTCGTGAAGCAGCTGGGCTGGAGGAAGTCCGACACCTCATAAGGGCTGTGGGGAAGGTCGATCGGCGGCTGCTGGTTGAACCCGTACGAGTCGGCCTCGACGGTCATCGAAGCGGCTCCGACCTTCGTGCCAAGAATCGCGAAACCCGTGTCGCACGAAGGAGGGAGCATCTCGGCGATCGTGCCGCCGCATCCCGTGCCGCTGTCGTTGCACAACGGCTTCGTGGGCGCCTGCCCACCGAGGGTGCCACCGGGAATGCACGTGTAGGAAGGCATGGGCGTGTTGACAAGTTGAGGGGCGTGCTCGTAGGCGGCCGAGGCGGTCACGATCTTGAACGTCGATCCTGGAGGGAACTGGGTCGCGTCCTGGTAGGCGAGTGATGTGAAGGGTTGAAACCCCTCGGAGTCGGGGGTCGTATAAGCCGTCCGAGCCTGCTGTGACACCGTCTGGGCGCACTCGCGCTTACCTGCCACCATCTTGAACACCGCACAAGTCTCAGACGTCAGGGGGCCGGGGTCGAAAGAGGGGTTAGAGTACATCGCCTTGATCGCGCCAGTGGAAGGATCGAACACAACGATCGCACCGTCGCGGCCAGCGAGCGCGTTCATGGCGTCGGTCTGGAGCTTGTCGGACAAGGTGAGCGTCACGGTGTCGGTCACAGTCTGGGTGGAGAGCAGGTCCCCGAGCGTCTTGACCGGGCGATCGTGAGAGAGAAGGTAGGAGTTGTAATAGGCCTCGACCCCATAGGACCCGTAGCGGTACGAGAAGACCCCAGTGATCTGACCGAAGAGCGCGTGCGTCGGGTACACGCGCTGGTACTTGTAAGTGCTGCCCTTCGAAGCGGGAACCGACTCGGCGAGCACCACCCCGTCGGCGCTTAGTATCAGACCGCGGGTCTTGCTGAACTTGGCTGCGAGCACCTGAGGGTTGTTCGGGGCGTTCGCGTACTGGTGAGCCTTCACGACCTGGAGGTTGTTCAGCTGAAGGAACAGCAACACGAAGCAGGCCACCATCGCCAACGCGAGCCACCGGATCCTCCGTGACATCTCAGGCCGCCACTTTCAGCGCCGCAGCGCACCTGGTAGAGACCTTCTGATCATGACAACGCGGAGGTATCGCAGATAGCGCCGAGGAAGCCGTCGCAGTGGTAGCCGCTGTAGCGGTCGTCGGGGTCGTCGGCGCGACCGCCGGCGGGCACTGCACCCTCTGCGGCGGGGGAGTCCCAGGAGCAAGCTCGGGCAGGTTGCACACGTAGTTGACCGCCTTTAGTCGCGACGACTCTTCCACACCCACCTGCAGCTTGGGCGCCACCTCGGTCCTTCCCACGACGGTGGCACGAACCGCAGACAGCGTGATCCCGGTCTGGGCGACCACCTTGGGGTCGATGCCGAGGAACCCACCTCTGCGACCTTCGTAGATGACGACCTGTCCGTGGTTCAGCCCGACGAAGTAGGAGTTGTCGACGTACCAGCGAACCACGGCCCACGTGCCATACCCGAGCCCGCCGAGCACGAGGACGAACAGCACCACACGTACCGTGACAAGACGAGGCGCTTTGCGCCTCGGCGACGGGATCTCGTGAACGGCCGGCAGGACTCCGGCATCTTCTGGCGCCTGCTCCTCCGAGGACCCCATGAGAGCGGTGCCGTTCCCGGCCAAAGGGACCTCTTCCCCGGAGGGGAGCACCGCGGGTTGCTCGGCCCCCCAAGAGCCTTCTTCTGCGGACGTCTCACCGACAAGCACGTCGAGCACGACGGCGGTGATGTTGTCGTTGCCGCCAGACTCGTTGGCCATGCGCACGAGGGCTTCGGCGGCTCCCTTGGGATCACGGGTGTCTGCGAGCAACCGGCTCATCTCGTGGGGCGGCACCTCGTTCGAGAGGCCGTCCGAGCAGAGCAGGTAACGGTCGCCTTGCTCGGGTACGAGCTCGAAGACGTCCACCTCGACGTCGGGATCGACGCCCAGGGCACGGGTGAGGATGTGGCGGTGCGGGTGAACCGCGGCCTCGGACTCCGAGAGCTCGCCGCGCGCCACGAGCTCCTCGGCGACGGAGTGGTCGACGGTCAGCTGGCCGAGCTCGCCGCGATACAGCCTGTAGGCGCGCGAGTCGCCCACGTTGGCCAACACCAGACGTTCGCCGTCGTCGGTGGTGACCAGAGCGGCAACGATGAGAGTGGTCCCCATGCCACGCAGGGACGGATCGGTGCGGCCGCGCTCCCACACCGCCTGATTCGCCTCGTGCACGGCCTCGACCAGCCCGTCCGCCGACGGTTCGTGGGCGAAACCCCTGTAGAGAGCGTCGATCGCCGTGCGGGCGGCCACCTCCCCACCGGCGTGACCTCCCATGCCGTCGGCAACCGCGAACAGCGTATGGCCCTCCAACGCGAGGTCCTCGTTGACAGATCGCACTCGCCCGACATGCGTGGCCGAGCCCGACCTGAGGACCGTCACCGGTTCTCCGCGCAGACCATCAACGGCTCACCTCGAAAACCGTCCCGCCGACCTGCAGCAAGTCACCCTTGTCCAGCCTGGTTGGTAAGCCGATCCGCTCGGTATTGACCCACGTCCCGTTGGTGGAGCCCAGGTCCTCCACCCACAAGGCGCCGTCTCGGCGGTACAGGCGGGCGTGGATCGAAGAGGTGTAAGCATCCTCCACCCGCACCCCACAGCCGGCCGCCCTCCCAAGGGTGACCTCGTCGGCCAGTTCGTACGTCCAGCCTCGTTGCGGTTCGGGCTCGACCACCTTCAGGTGCGCGTTGCGGCCGCGCCTGCGCCGTCCCTCCGGAGCCGGGCCCGCGGGGACCTCGGCCGCTTCGGCACCACGGCGCTTCGACTTCGGGGGGCGCACCTCCACCCACACCGCCCGGATGACTCGCAAGAAGAACAGCCAGATGAGCACGACCACGATGATCTCGAGGGCTCGCAGAAGGTTCTGGTCGTCGAGGGAGGTGAGCAGGAACATGGTGAACGTTCAAGAGGTCTCGAACCGAAGCGCGGTGGTGCCGACCGAGATCTCGTCCCCGTCCGCCAGCGCCTTCTCGTGCACCGGAATCCCGTTCACCCGGGTGCCGTTGGTGGACCTGAGATCGGCCACCACCACTTCGTTCCCCTGGCGGCGCACCTCGGCGTGGCGCCGGGAAACGTTCGGATCGCTCAGGACCACCGTGCACTCGGGAAGCCGGCCGATCACGACCGGCTCGGTCCCGAGCACCACGCGGGACCCGTCGGGAAGCACCAGGGACCCTGCCGGCAACCCTTCGGGGCCTTCTGCCACCTCGGCCACGATGACAAAACGTCCCTCTCGAAGGCTCGGGTCGCGATGGATCTCGACGTCCACCGGGCCCACGAACACATACCCTTCATCTCGCGCATGGTCCCTGGCAATGTCGGCCAGCTCGCGCGCCAACGCGTCGGCAAAGCTCTCGAAGCGTGCCGCGTCGGGGGCAGAGAGCGAGACTACGAAAGAGTTGGGCGCGATCAGGCCCCTCATGCCGACCCGACGGAGCAGGTCCATTTCCCGCGCCAGGCGGCGGCCTATCTCCACCGGCTGGAGCCCGCCGCGCAAGGCTTTCGAGAGGGCACCCTCCACCAGGCGCTCGAGGCGCTGCTCGAACTGCTGGAGTCCCATTGCGGTCGCTCAGCCTACTGGTGCCCTGTGCCCGCACGGGTGTACACCGCGAAAAAGTCCTAGCTCCGTTGTTCAACGAAACCTGCCTTCACCTGGAACGACGCCTCACAGTGGCGCCATGGTGACTCGCGCGTCAATCCCCGAGCGCCACAGCGGCAGGCACGCACTGTGACCGTCTGGGGCGTAATACCGCCGAGTAGTCTTCCCCTGGTCTTACGGGCGAGTGGCGGAATTGGCAGACGCGCAGGATTCAGGTTCCTGTGTCCGAAAGGATGTGCGGGTTCAAGTCCCGCCTCGCCCACACTGGGCTCCCGACAAAACTTGGCAGCTCACAACGACAAAACCCCGTTGCGAGGGCTGGAAATGGGAGCCGGGAGTGGGTCAGGGGCTTTGGCCTGATCCTCGCTAGGCGCGGATGAGCACCAGTCTCTTGAATTGAGGCCGAAAAGCCCTGTTGGCTTGTCGGCTACCGAGTTTGAGGCGCGCAGAGATCAGGTCGTGCCTCAGGTTGGGACTTAGGCCGAAGGGGGTGGGTCAGGGTCTGAGCCGGACGTCACCCTGGGCACCTCGGGCAACCAGTCACCGAGGGGCTTGCTGCTCCGTCGTCGAGGTAGCCGGTGAAGCTTCCCAGCCTCTTCGGCCACCTCCTCAAGGAACGTCCTTATCTTGCGGACGTTGGCTGCAAGAAGCAGGAAGGCGACGAGCACGGTCTGGGCAGCGACCCCGTGGATCCGACGCCGGCCAGCTTTGTCGAGATCCTCGTGGGCCTGGTCTTTCACGTACCCGTTGTAACCCTCGTTTGCGTTTCGCAAGGTGTTGTAGATGGCCTGCCACGCAGGGCTCTTATACGTGAGCTCCTGGGCAAACTTCGCACCAGCCTCCGGGGGGATCGTGATGCTCTCTTACGTGCAACAAGGCGGGGGAAGAGACCGGATGGACACATCTAGCGGGATGCGGTGCCTTGTGGGTGCCGAAAACCTCATC
>PLIG01000232.1 GCA_003139255.1 Acidimicrobiaceae bacterium
CCGCGTGCACGGTGAAGTAGTCGACTCCTTGCTCGGCTTGCTCGATCACCGTGTCGCGGTAGATCTCCCAGCTGAGCTCTTCGGGACTCCCATCGACCTTCTCCAGGGCCTGGTAGATCGGAACGGTCCCGATCGGCACCGNNAGGTGAGCTTCTCCACCTCCTCGGCCACCGAGGACGTCACGGCCGAGTTGCCGATGTTCGCGTTCACCTTCACCAGGAAGCGTTTGCCGATGACCATCGGCTCCGACTCGGGATGGTTCACGTTGGAGGGGAGGATGGCTCTGCCTGAAGCAACCTCGCCACGCACTGTCTCTGCGTCGGTACCCTCGCGCAGCGCCACGAACTCCATCTCCGGGGTGATTTCGGCGCGCCGCGCGTAGTGGAGCTGGGTGACACCACGTCCGTCGATCGCGCGCAACGGCCTGCGCGCCGCAGNNGGGAAACACCTCGGGTGCCTCCTTCCTGCGGACGGCACCGCGCCCGTCGTCACGAAGCGAGCGAGCTCGTCCTTCGTACGCGCAGACGTCGCCCCGGTCGGTGATCCAACCGATGCGCAAAGGCGGGAGCCCTACACGGGGGTTCGAGCCAGGACCCGACGTGTCATAGAGCCGCACGGGGTCGTTCGGCACAGGCCCCTGGGCTGTGGGGGAGTCGGCGAGGGCAACCTCGGCGAACGGGACCAGCGTTCCCGACGGGCCCTGCACGTAGACCTTGCGCCGCTGGTAGCGCCCGTTGGTCGCGGTCGCGGTGACTGTCATGGCATCCTCCCTCCGCCGGCATCACCGGGCGAGGTCCTACCGTCGGCGCCAGCTAGGCGACCCTGCGAGCCCGGTGTTCCGGGCTCTTCGTCTCGAGTCTCGCGCTCATATCGCGGCCGGCGTTCGCGTCCGAAGGCCTGCGCACTCCGACGGTGAGCCTCCATGGTTCTGGCCCTAGACCAGGGAAGACGCCAACAGCTTGCCTGTGGCGGCAGCGATAGGGTGAGCGGGTGCCTCCGGAGAAGCCGCACTGGGCGCACCTGTACACCGAGGTGGTCACCTCGGGGCTGTGCACGGGGTGTGCCGGGTGCATCATCGCCTGCCCCCACGATGTCTTGCACTACGACGACACGGGCGGCGTCTACCGGCCCTGGAAGGTCGACGAGGACGGCGGCCCCACGGACTGCACGCACGGGGTGCGGGGCTGCACGATGTGCACCCGAGCCTGCCCACGCTTTCGAAATTGGGAGCCAGAGATCGACAACTTCGTCTTCGGCAGGGCGCGCACGGCCGAGGAGGTGGCAGGGATCACTGACGACATCATTCTGGCCCGGGCGACGGACCCCGAGGTGCTCGCCAGCGGGCAGGACGGAGGTCTGGTCTCAGCCATCTTGATCTGGGCCCTGGAGCACGACGTGATCGACGCGGCGCTCGTCTCTGCGACGGACGGCGACGCCAGCTCATGGAAGGCTGTGCCCGCCGTGGCCCGTACGCGCGCCGAGATCCTCGAGACGGCTGGGTCGCGCTACACCTACTCGGCCAACCCCCTGGCGTACAGAGCCGCAGTCGAAGCAGGTGCCGAGCGCATCGCGCTGGTCGGGATGAGCTGCCAGGCATCGGTGCCCGCTGTCATGTCGGCCCGCAAGACCGGCAAGGTGGCCAGGCGGCTGATGCTGTCGATCGGCCTGTTGTGCTCGAAGACCTTCGACGACACCATCTTCGAGGAGCTGTTCGAGGCCCGCTACGGCCTGAGGCGTCGGGACATAGCCAAGATCAACATCAAGGGCGTCTTCCAGATCTGGACGAACAACGGCGCCTACCACGAGGTCCCGCTCTCTGAGGGTCGTGCATTCACCCGTGAAGGATGCAAAGCCTGCCCCGACTTCGCTGCCGAGCACGCTGACATATCCACCGGGGGAATCGGCGCCTTCAACGACTGGACGCTCACCGTCGTGCGCACCGACCAGGGGCGTTCGGTGATCTCGAGGATGGTCTCCGACGGGGTGATCGAGACACGGCCCGGCGACGACGACGCGGACGCCATCGAGCTCATGCGCAAGCTCGCACGCACCAGCCGGCGCCGTTGGCCCTCCACGGCCGTGCGCGAACCGGGCCTGCTTCCCTCACCTGCTTGATCCCCACAGGTCTCGCCGCTTCTGACAGGTTCTCACCAAGCCGTCGGACGCGCTCGTTCTACTCGTGGATAGCCGGCGAGCTCGCGGGCCCGAGCAAAGACGTCGTAGAGCATCTTCTCGGTGAGCTTGCCGGTGAAGGTGTTCTGCTGGCTGGGGTGGTACGAGCACATCACGACGCGCCCGTCTCGCGCCGTGGCCTCGACCCCGTGCCCGAAGACCGGGCGCGGTCTGACACCCAGCTCTCTTGCAATGACCTGGTAGGCGAACGACCCGAGAGCTACAAGCACGCGCAGGTCGTCGAGCAGCTCGAGCTCACGGCGCATGTAGCGCGCGCAAGTGTCGCGTTCTTCGGTCGTCGGCCGGTTCGCGGGAGGAGCGCAACGCACCGCCGCCAACACGTAGGCGCCACGGAGCTCCAACCCATCCGAGAGCGCCACGCTCGTGGGCTGGTTGGCGAACCCGGTTCGCCACATGACGTTGTACAACCAGTCCCCCGAGCGGTCACCGGTGAAGACACGGCCCGTGCGGTTTCCGCCGTGCGCGGCCGGAGCAAGGCCAACTATGCACACGCGCGCTTCGGGGTCGCCGAAACCCGGCACCGGACGGCCCCAGTACTCCTCGTCGGCAAAAGCCGCACGACGTTCGCGTGCCACCTGCTCCCGCCACGCGACGAGGCGCGGGCACAGACGGCAGACGCTGATCTCCTCGGCGAGCCGGGTGAGCTCCCTACGACGCCTCGCGGGCGGGTCGTCGTGCACGCGAGGCACGTGAGACACAGAAGAAGGCGCCGACATCAGACCTGGTGCGGACCCTGGCGTCGAACCACGCCTCGCGGGCGAGGTGGGCTCCACGACCGACAGCATACGATGTACCAGCGTGCCACCACGTCGTTCATCGGGCCCCGCCGTCGCGTTCTTGGTCCGTCACGGGCAGACGCCCACCACGGGAGCCGTGCTCCCAGGGCGCGCCCGTGGCCTACATCTGTCCGACCAAGGCCGGGCCCAGGCAGACGCGGTCGCCGAGCGCATCGCCGCGTTGCGCCGACCACCGGTCGCGGTGTACGCCTCGCCGCAGGAGCGGGCAATGGAGACGGCCAAGCCGATCGCGTCGCGCCTCGGGTTGCGCGTGAAGATCGAGCGAGCGCTGGCCGAGTGCGACTGCGGGTCTTGGACCGGGGCGGAGCTGCGCGAGCTGCGTCGCCGACGCGAATGGCGAACCGTCCAGCAGCTCCCCAGTGCGTTCAGGTTCCCCGACGGGGAGTCATTCGCCCAGATGCAGGCGCGTGTGACCGAGGCCGTCGACCGGCTGAGCGAGTCCCATCGCGGCCAGTCGTTCGTGGCGGTGTCGCACGCGGACACGATCAAGGCGGTGATCGCGGCCACCGCCGGGGTACCTCTCGACCTGTTCCAACGACTGGTCGTGTCACCGTGCTCGGTCACCGTCGTCGTTCGCGGCAATGCCGGATACCACGTCCTGTGCATGAACTCGACCGCCACCCTTGCCGAGCTGGTGCTGTCGTGAACGAGCCGGAGGCGAGCAAGCCAATGGGCACTGCAGCTTGCTCATCGCCGCCCTCGAAGAAAGCGTCGCGGTGAGCTCGGCACTGGACCTCGGCGACCTCGACCGGTTCACGGTCGGCACAGAAGGCCCCGTGGGCGAGCGGGTGTTCCTCTTGCAGTGCCAGCGCGGCAGCTCGCTTCTCACCTTGAAAGCGGAGAAGCAGCAGGTCTCGGTGCTGGCCGAGTACCTCGCTCGCGTGCTCGCCAATCTCGCGGCACCCGGTGAGCTGCCAGAGGCGACCGAGCTCGAGCAGCCGACAGAGCCACACTGGGTCGTCGGGACCCTCGGGGTCACCTACGACGAGACGCTCGACCGAATCGTGCTCGTCGCCGAGGAGCTGGTCGGCGACGACGAGGACGGGGACATGGCTCGGTTCATGATCACGCGCGAGCAAGCCGCCGCCTTCGCCATTCGTGCAACCACTCTGGTTAAAGCGGGCAGGCCGCCATGCCCGTTGTGCGGCGGACCCCTCGACCCCTCCGGACACCGATGTCCCAGGACGAACGGTCACCGGCCGCCCATCACCTGAAGATCCTCGCCCGCGGCGAGATCGAGGTGGTCGGCCGGCTCCCGTGGAGCTCGAACCGCACGTTCCTCGTCACCTGCTGCGAGTCAGGCGAGGAAGCGGCTGCCGTGTACAAGCCTGGGATGGGCGAGCGACCATTGTGGGACTTCCCCGAAGCGGTCTACAGGCGCGAGGTCGCCGCGTACGCGCTGTCGGAGATGCTCGGCTGGGGGCTGGTTCCGGAAACGGTGGAGCGTGACGACGCCCCGCTGGGACCGGGCTCGCTGCAGCGTTTCGTCCCTTCGGACTTCTCGCAGCACTATTTCACCCTGGTCGAAAACCCCGCCCACCACGACAGGCTGCGGGCCGTCTGCGCGTTCGACGTCGTTGCGAACAACGCCGACCGCAAGAGTGGCCACTGCCTGCTCGGCGAGGACGGCATCATCTGGGCCATCGACAACAGCCTGTGCTTCCACCGGGACCCCAAGCTGCGCACGGTCATCTGGGAGTTCGCCGGCGAACCCTTGCCCGAGGAGCTTCGCGGGGCTCTTACCCGACTGCCGAGCGCGCTGCCCGGTCCGCTACACGGGCTGCTGTCGTCGGTGGAGATCGCTGCGCTACGAAGACGCGCCCGCACGCTGGTCGAGAGCGGAACCTTCCCGCTTCCCGATCCCGAGCGCCACCACTATCCCTGGCCGCTCGTCTGAGCGCGTATCCGTGGTAGGAGATCAGGGTTCGAGCACTCAGCGCTCTGGAAGAAAGAGCTCCTCCAGGCGCCCCGAACCCGCGACGAGATCTGCCCATGTCGCGGTTCGTAGCCCGATCTGCGCCACAGCGCACGTAGGAAACGACACGAGACGACTACGCCCGGCGGTGTCAGCCTTTGACAGCAGGAGCAGTGCCAACTCGGCGAACGCCGGGTTGTGCCCGACGACCATGACTGACGCGACTTCGACCTCGACTCGTCGTAGGCGCTCGATGAGCTCGTCGGCGTCCGCCGTGTAGAGGTGGCGCTCCACCTCGAGCATGACCTCGTCCCCGAGCGCAGGAAGGACGAGCTCAGCCGTCTGCAGGGCCCGCGCCGCCGACGAGCACAGGACCAACCGCGGCACGGCTGCGCCACCGGCGCGCGCGTCGGAAAGAAAACGTTGTGCAGCCTCGGCTTGGCGCCTACCGCGTCTTGTGAGAGAGCGGCTGTGGTCATCCCCGTCGGGCGAAGCCGCTACGGCCTTCGCATGGCGCAGCACCCATACGTGGCGGATGGAAGCAGGCTTTGTTGGTGTCACGGCTAGAGCCGCATGTCCCACTCGTGGTCCATGTCATCGAGTACCGACCGGCTGTGACGGCCCGGCAGAGTCTTCGCCAACAGACGCGGCCTCGAGGTCAGCCGCGTGCCTTTAGTGCTTCGATCAGCTTCGGGACGACCTGGTGGACGTCACCGACGATGCCGAGGTCGGAAATCGAGAAGATCGGCGCGTCCTGATCCTTGTTGATTGCGACGATGCTCTTCGCGTCCTTCATCCCCACGAGGTGCTGAGTTGCACCTGAGATGCCACAGGCTATGTACAGAGTGGGCTTCACGGTCTTGCCAGTCTGGCCAACTTGGTAAGAGAAAGGCACCCACCCCGCGTCGACGATGGCGCGGGTTGCTCCAGCTGCGCCATTAAGCAACTTGGCCAGCTCCTCGACCATCGCGAAGTCGTCGGCCGAGCCAATGCCCCGACCCCCGGCCACGACCACGGCGGCCTCGTCGAGCTTCGGGCCGGTGCGCTCCTCCACGTGGCGCTCGAGCACCTTGGCGGTGTTCAACGCCCCGAGGTCAGAGGGGACCGCAGCAGCCTGGACCTGTGCGGGGCCGGATCCCGCCGGCTCGGCGGCGAAAGTCTTGGGACGAACCACAAACAACCAGGGGCGGCCGCCGGTAAAGCGGGCCGTGGCGACCTGCGTGCCACCGAAATTGGCGTGCTGTGAGAGGACCGTGTCACCGTCCACCGCCAGGCCCACGACGTTCGTGAGAACCGGGATGTCGAGACGCGCGGACAGCCGACCGGCGATGTCGCGGCCATCGAAAGTCGCGGGAAGCAAGAAAACGTCGGGGGCGTTGCCCGAGGTGATGAGCGCTGCTGCTGCTGCCGCGACAGAGACCCCCGGCAGGGCGTCGCCGATATCACCGACGTCGTAGACGGTGCTAGCCCCATAGTCGCCAAAGGTACCGGCCAACTCCGAGGTGGCAGGGCCCCAGGCGACCGCCTCCACCGTGGTGCCCATTGACCGGGCCTCGGTGAGCAGCTCCAGGGTAGTGCTCGAGGGTCCGCCGTCTGCGTGCTCGGCGAGAACCCAGATCTTCTCGATCGGCATCTTGGGTGTCTCCTCTGGGTGTGCGTAAAGGTGGGTTAGGCGAGCTTGAGCTGCTCGATGAAACGGACGATGTGTTCGTGCGCGTCCCCCTCGTCGACCACTTTCTCGCCAGCCTGGCGATCCGCGGCGGCAGAGACGCCGGTCACCTCCTGGCGGGCGCCGGCAGCACCCACCGCGTCTGACGTGAGGCCGAGATCTGAGACCGCAAGCTGCTCGAGCGGCTTGGACTTCGCTGCCATGATCCCCTTGAACGACGGGTAACGAGGCTCCACCACGCCGGAGGTGACGGTCACGACCGCCGGCAGAGGGCACTCCACGTCGTCGTAGCCGGCCTCGGTCTGCCTCTCGACGCGGACTGTCCCGTCGCTGATCAAAACCTTCTTGGCGAAAGTGATCGAAGGCATGCCGAGCAGCTCTGCCAACTGCACGGGAAGGGTTCCGGTGTAGCCGTCGGTCGACTCGGTGGCGGCAAGCACGAGGTCAGGCTGTGCCCGCTCGATCGCCTTGGCGAGCACCTTGGCCGTCGACAGTGCGTCCGATCCTGCCAGGGTGTCGTCACTGACCAAGATGGCCTTGGCGGCACCCATGGCGAGCGCTGTTCGCAGGCCCGAGGTCTCGCCGGCCGGCGCCATCGACACCAGGGTCACCTCACCACCGCCGGCCTGCTCGGCCAACTGGAGACCCATCTCGACCCCGTAGGAGTCCGAGTCGTCGAGAATCAGCTTGCCTCCCCGTACGAGGTTATGGGTGGAAGGGTCCAGCGATCCGGGTGCTGCTGGATCGGGGATCTGTTTCACACAAACGACTACGTTCATGCTCCCGATTCTCCCCGAGAACCGCCGTCGCGAGCCAATCCGCCGGCCACTCCATTCACATGCGGGGACCCGGGCACGTCCTCGGAGATGATCGCGTCGACCCCGACGTCGAGCATCGCCTCCACTCGCTGTGCGCCGTTCACCGTCCAGGCCACTACCGTCATGCCCGCGTCGTGGACTTTCTCAACCAGCTGCGAGGACACTTGGAGATGGAACAGGTGCAACGCGGAGCACCCCAAGGCGACCGCCGCTTCGACGGCTACAACGGTATCGAGTGCGGGGGCTACCAGTCCTCAGCACGTCGGAGGCGACGGTCTCGCGCGGGTCGTGGCCGGGGTCCCCGGGGCGTTCTTTATCTCGGCGTTTCCACGGTATTCTCCCGCCAGGGTCCTTGGCCACCTCGGTGCGCCAGCAACGAGACAGACGTACCGGGAGCTCGCCATGGCCATCGCCGCGCCTTCTCTGTCATTTCGACGTTACCTGTAATTTCGAGATGATTTCGAAGCTCCTTCTCACCTGCCCGTGGACGGGCAGCGGCCCTTTGCTTGCAAGGGGTGAGCGCTTGAGAGTATGTTCACTAGGTACTGATTCTCCCTGACGGCCGACCCTTCGCGGCCAGTCATGTGAAGCAGATCACAAAGTTTACGCAACAGAACGCTGCACGACCTCGGAGGAGGGTGCCGTGGCACTCATGTGGAATCGCTCGGTTGAGTGGGACGCCGAGGACTGGCGGAAGGTGGCTGCGTGCCGGCACACCGAGCCCGACCTCTTCTTTCCCGTCGGAACTACGGGTCCCGCGATCGACCAGATCGAGACGGCAAAGCGCGTGTGTCGCACCTGCGAGGCGATGGAGCCTTGTCTGGAGTTCGCCTTGGCCACCAACCAGGAGTCTGGGGTGTGGGGCGCCACCTCGGAAGAGGAGCGGCGCAAGCTCCGCAAAGCCTGGCTGGCGGCACGCCGGCGCGTCTTTTGACACCCTCCGTCCCCTCGTATTCTCACCCCCCGCATACTCTCTTCTCGCTCATACTCTCGCCCCTTGAGGCTCAGCTCCCCTGAGACTCTCACCCCAGGCTGAGCACCCCAGACCGCGGCGTCCTGGGATGTCTGGATCCGGATCGCTCGTCGCACCTGTCGCCACCGGTTGTGCCATCCGCACCGCTCGTGCCTGTCACACCACTCGTGGCCTCCGCCGAGCACCAAACCAGCAACTCAGCTAGCAAACAACGGCACCACTGATAACGGTCAACCGGTATTCTCACTGACAACGACGTGAGCACGAGGTCTCGGCAAGGGATGGCAGCCTATGGAGGCTCAAGTGGAGGCCCGTGGTCAGCTGGGGTGGTGGGCTGGCCGCTCGATCCGCACAGAGGGTCAGACCGAGATCGCCGTCCCCCTCGTTGTCCTGCGGACAGTTCTCGCCCCCACCCTTGAGCTCGCCGTGGTAAACGACCGCCCCGATCGCCCGTCGACGCATTCTCCCGTCAAATGACCGGGACTGTGGCTCTTCGCGGGTTGCGAAGCGGCAAGGGTGCTCGAGCGGGAGCCAGCGAAGTTGAGGAGGGAACGGTGACTACTACCGACGAGGAGCACAATGTGCTGGTGGCCGAGGACGATCCGGCCAGCCGGAGCGCTACGAGACTCTTCCTCCAGCGCGTCGGCTACCGCGTGGGCGAGGTTGCCGACGGGCCGGCCACCTTGCGAGAAGCAAGTCTTGGGAACTACGACCTCGTGGTCCTCGACCTGGGGCTTCCCGGATTGGACGGGGAGGAGGTCCTGACCCGGTTGCGGCGCGACAGCTCGCTCCCGGTCATCGTCCTTTCGGGTCGTTCGGAGGAGGCCGAGCGGGTCCGCGTTCTCGACCTGGGTGCCGACGACTNNCGCGCGCATCCGAGCCGTGCTGCGGCGCGGCCAGTCGACCTCGGCCTCTACGAAGATCGAGCACGACGGGCTAGTGATCGATCTCACGGCACACCGGGTCGAGGCGAGCGGCATGGAGGTGGAACTGACCCCGAAGGAATTCGACCTGCTGGCCTTCCTGGCCGCTGCACCCGATCAGGTGTTCACCCGTGAGGAGCTCCTCGAGCACGTCTGGGGATCGACCCAGGAGTGGCAGGACCCTGCGACGATCACCGAACACGTCCGACGCCTGCGCCTCAAGGTCGAGCACGACCCGTCCAAACACCGGTGGCTGCACACCGTGAGAGGGATCGGCTACCGCTTCTCGAAAGCCGGCCGGGGCTAGACCAATTCGCGAACGGAGCCAAGAACTGTCAGAGGCTCCAGGCGCCGAACTGCTGAGATGGTTCGGTGAGCGGAACGTGGATGGTGACCACGGTGCCGCCCGCGCTCTGTATGGAGATGTTGCCTCCCAACTGGCTTTGGATCAGGTCACGGACGATCGTCAACCCAAGGCTGGCGGTGTGGTCGATGTCGAAGCCCTCGGGGACTCCGTGCCCGTCGTCGCGTACCTGGAGGGTCAGTTGCCGCCCGTCATTGGCGAGCAATAGACGCACGTGACCGCCAACGGTATTGCCGGCACCGGACATCTCGTCTAGTTGGTGGGACTCCTCTGCGCCGTTCGAGAAGGCGTGCTCGACCGCGTTCTGCAACAGCTCCGCGAGCGCCACGGCAAGGGGGGTGGCCACGTCGGCGGGCAGGTCCCCGGCGTCACCTGCGACTGATATCCGGATCTGTTGCCCCGACAGGAACGAGTCCTCGGTCATGCGGACCAGTGCCTCGACAATCTCGCCGAAGGGGACTTGGTCACCGGGGTCGCGAGACAAGATCTCGTGCACGACCGCGATCGACCGCACACGCCTCTCGGCCTCTTGAAGCGCTGCGCGACCCTTGCCTTCCTCGAGTCGCCGGCCCTGGAGCCTGAGCAGCGACGAGATCGTCTGCAGGTTGTTCTTGACGCGATGGTGAACCTCACGTATGGCGGCATCCTTGGTCAGCAGGAGCCGGTCGAGCCGCCGCAGGTCTGTCACGTCGCGCAGCAACACCATCGCTCCTGTGACCGAACCGGCGTCCAGAAGCGGGGTGCAGTGGAACAGCACGATCACGTCAGGTCGACGCTCCGCCTCCTCGATGACGGGCCGGCCGCTGGTAAGGGCTGCGTCGACAGCGGTCTCCTCCACACCCAACTCGGACAGGCGGTGACGCTCGACGACGTCGCTCACGCCCATGCGGTGCAAGGCGCTCACAGCGTTCGGGGACGCGTACGTGATCCGACCTTCAATGTCGGTGACCAGAAGACCATCCCCCACCCGTGGGGCGTCCTCGGTCATGACTTCCTCCCCCGCGTGGGGGAATTCACCCGCCGCGACCATGGCGGCCAAGCGGTGGTACAGGTCGCGATAGACGCGCTCGAGGCGGTCGGTGCGACGCTTGCCAAGCGGTCCCACCCGGGCGACCACCGCCACCACGGCACCGTTGTGGGTGACGGGTAGGCACTCGAGCTGAGCCCTCTCCCCGATCGCCGGTACTTCGCCTGTCGGTAGCACATCGCGCGAGCCGAGCTCTGCTTGCAATCGAGGGGGCCCGGGACCTCTGAGCGCGCTGGTGAGACCGCGCTCGACGACGCCCGTGCCCCTAGCACCATGCCCGCCATCGCCGGTGCTGCTCGAAGACAGCACCTCGGCGACAGAGACGGTGCCTACTGAGATCTTTCGGGTGCGAAGCACCTCGTCGACTACCGGCCAGTCGGCAGGCTCCACGACATGTCCCATCAGATCGACACGCAGCAAGGTGGCGCCCGTCGTGGGGCGGATCTGTCCGAGCACGAGCAGCTTGCCCTCGGTGGACCGACTCAGCGGAACAAGCAGCAACAAGTCAGAGAAAGACAGGTCCGAAAGAGACCCCCATGACCCCGTCAGGCGCTGCAGATAGGTGAACGCCTCGCCGCTCAGGTCGGTGTTCCTCGCCGCGAGCTCCGCCGGTGTTATCACGGCCGGCTCAACGTCGTGCCTAGAGGCACGGTGACGGGGCGACGACGCCGAAAGGCCCGCAAGCTGCCCACGTGCAGGTCCTCGAGAACGACCGCCATGTCGGCGGCTCGGTCTGCGACGTCTGCCAGCTGATGCGCGTCCGAGGCGGTCGTTAGCGGTACACCTCGCGCCACGAGCCGAGCGAGCAACCCCTTGGCGGGATACGCCTCGTTCACGGGCTTTCGCCATCCCGCCGAGCTCATCTCGGCCGCCATGCCCGAGGAGACAGCTGCCTCGGTGAGCCGGTCCCAACACTCCTCTGGGTGCTCGGGTCGATGTCCGGCAACCTTTACCAAGTCGGGGTGGGCGAGAACGTCACATGTACCCGAATCGGCCAGCTCCTCGATGGCCGAGACGTAGCCGTCCCAGACGGCGTCGATCGCGCGCGCGGGCCATTGCGCCATCGAGACCGGGTCGGAGAGGTCGTCGAACCGCCATGTACCGATCCAATGGACCGAGCCCAGCATGACGTCGAACGGATAGCCGGCAAGCAACTCTGCCACCTGGTCCATCCGTCCCCGGTAATAGTCGACCTCGAGGCCGAGCACCACGGGCAGTCCCGCCGCCTTGGCATCCTCCACGCATGACACGTAGACATCGAGGTCGGCGTGAGCATGGGCATCCCAGTACGCGGCCATGGACACGCGCAGCGCCGCGTCAGGCTCTTGCTCCCAGAACCCGCGTAACAGCCGGTCCGCCTGTACGAAGCGGAAGAGATGCTCGGTGAGCGCGATCTCCGTGACCCCCGCCGCAGTTGCGCGCTCGCAGTATGCCGCCACCTTCTCGAGGGTGGGCACCGTGTCACGCTGTCCGTGCGGCCATAGATGGAGGTGGTAGTCGAGCACGCCGTCCCGCATCGTACGCGGCGTGGAAGCACCGCTCGTACTCGGGCGATGTGCGTGCGCAAACACCGCGCCCGTGTGGCACCAGGGCCGCTTCGCCTGGTCCGACAGGTACGCGGTGCTCCTCAGTCGAAGGGCTAGGTGCAGACGAGTGCCCGCTTCAGGGCGAGCACTTGGTGAAACGCCTTGACGTAGGCACGGTGGGCCTCGTCCGTACCGTCGCGTGCGGCTATCGCATACGTGACGTGTAGCCACCGGCGGGAGGTCGCGGCCTCGTTGCCAGGCGATCCCCCGTCTGCCCTCTCGATCGCCTCCACCAAGCAGTCCATATCCTGCGAGCTGATGTCGGCGAACCGGTGAAGGAGCTGTGCAAGGTGAACGTGAATCTCATCGAGCCAATCGGCCCATGTAGCTTCACCAGAGACCCGCGGGGCGTTCAGCCGCTGCCACGACTCCTCGCATGCGATCACGAGCAGGGCTCCCACGCCCCCGAATCGCTGGACCACCGAGTGGTGAGCCGCCAAAGGGACGTCCGGGGCGCCGAGCAGTCCCACCGCCCGACTGGGGTCGGCCACAAGCTCCTGCGCGTGCACGCCTGATGCCTCGGCGTCCTCGGCGCACAGCGCGGCGGAAGAGAGCTCGGCCACCCGTCGAGTGACCCCTGTCACAGACATCGCGTCCGATCCTCCAAGGGCACCTGCTGCGGTCCATAGGTCCCAGGCACCGATCGAACTCCCAGGCCTGCTTCGGCCTCCGCTCCCGGCTCGCACAACTGCCAGCCCTCCTTCTCCACCACAGTTCTCGGCAGATCGCGCCCTGTACTTCAACGCTCGTAGCGAGTCCGGGCTCGTCGTGACCGAATCTCCTGGTGATGGGCGTGTCAGTCACCCCACAGGCGTGCCCCGAGACGAAACAGCCCCTCGAGGTCGTACACGTCGGTGTCGAAGTAGGGCACGCTCACGAACGCCTCGGGTGCTCCTGCCAGCTCGGATTGCTGCTCCGCCTCGCGCTGGGCGACCACCCGGTAGTCGAGGTAGCTCGAGCCCACCTCGGCCAACACCCTCTCCACCTGCGCGACGTCGGCACCCTCCATCCAAGGGCAGAGTTGATCGGCCAGCTGGCCCGCGGCGTCACGAAGCCTCTCCGCGACCGTTGCGGCCATCGGATCGCGCAGGTACCCGGGGAGGACCTTGTTGAGCACGATCGCTCCTAGATGGAGCTGGCGGTCAGCCAGAGCCCTCGCAAAGAACTCCCCCTCGCGCAGGGGCACCACCTCCAGAGTAGAGACGACGATGAAAGACGTCCTTCTGTCGGCCAACAGCCTTTGCACTGAGCGTGCCCGTTCGACGAACCCTTCGTACATCGACTGGAACAGGATGAAGAACTCGGCAATGTCGGAGAGGAATTGCGTCCCCAGGATGCGATCTGCCACTTGGTAAAAAGGCTTGGAGGCTATGTTCACGATCCTCGATCGGTAGGGCACGACGAGCCAGCGCAACAAACGGCTCGAGAAGAAGTCCGCCATCCGTTCGGGCGCGTCGAGGAAGTCGAGGGCGTTGCGAGTAGGTGGAGTGTCCACCACTATCAGGTCGTAGGTTCCCTCTGCGTGGATCTCGAAAAGGCGCTCCATCGCGATGTAGTCATGGCTCTGAACGAACCGGCCCGAGATGTTGCGGTACAGGGGGTTCGCCAGGATCTCTTCGCGCGTTCGGACGTCGGGGGCGTGATGCGATATGAGCGCGTCCCAGGACTCCTTGGTATCGAGCATGGCCGCGTACAGCTCACCCATGGGCTTCATTCCGGCGTCGGTGAACGCGCTATCGGGGACTCGCCTCTCACGGTTGCCGATTCCCCGAAGCCCCAGTGCATCGGCAAGACGCCTCGCCGGGTCGACTGTGAGCACCAGTACCTTCCCGCCGAGACGTGCCGCCGCTACTGCCGCGGCTGCCGCAGCGGTGGTGGTCTTTCCCACCCCGCCAGGACCGCACACAACCACGATCTCGCGCGACGCGAGCAAACCGCTCAGCGATCCGTTGGGATCCGGACCACGAGGACCGCGATGCGCCATCAGAAGCCGAGCTCCTCGCCGAGCGAGCGGGCCACCTGGCGAATGGTGCGCAGCCCGTGGAACCGGGTGAAGAGGAAGGGTAGATAGAGCATGGGCACCTTCGCATCGATCCCCGAGCGCAGTCGCTCGAGGTGCCCGGCGCGAGTACGCCGCAAGGTGACGGCCAAGCGAGCGGCCTCGAGCACGGTTCTGGCGTCACCACCGGCCAGTCGGCCGAGCTCCGCCGTCAACTCCTTGTGGCACAGCTGCTCGAAGATCTCCTCCTCGGTTCTCCCGAAGAGCTCGGGCAGGACCCGGTTCACAACGACCGATGCCAGTTCGACGGTCGTCTCCTCCTTCACGCGGGCCGCGAGCTCCATCGTCTCGTTGACCGGCATCTCCTCGGGTGTGGTGACCGCGACCAGACCCGTGCGCGCCGGATCAGAGAGGATGTCGAGCATCCAGCCGGTCTGGGAGCGGATGAGCCCCACCTTCACCAGCTCGTTGATGGTCTGAGGCGCGGAGAGCTGCCCGACGATGTGGCCGGTGGCCGAAGCGTCCACCACCACGAGGTCGTAATGACGCTCACGAACCTCGTAGCAGAACTTCCCGACGATGAGGACCTCACGGACGCCCGGTGCCGCGGTAGCGACAAAATCGAAGGCCTTGGCGAGTGGGCCGATTCGACCGATCACCGGAATACGCAAGCTCAGCCGGAGGTACTCGCGCAGCGAGGCCTCTGTGTTCATCGACATCGCCCACAGGTCAGGTAGAAGCTCTCGCGCGCTGAATCCGGTCGGGCCGGTCTCGAAGTAGGCAGCGATGTCTCCACGGGCGTCGGACTCGCACACCAATGTGCGCCGGCCGTGCTCGGAGGCGAACAGCGCCAGGGCGGCGGCCACCGTCGTCTTTCCCACCCCGCCCTTGCCGGTGACGAAGAGGAGCCGCCGGTCGAGAAGGGGGATCATCAACGGCCCGGGGCCTGCGCGTCGACGCGCACGCCCTCAGGGTGCGCCGAAGCCGACCCGCCGCTCAGAGACGGGGGCACCGACCTCGACATAGGCAATCTTGGCGACCGGGACCGCCACCCGGCGACCCTTTCGGTCGGTGAGCCACAGAACGCCTTCGGAGTTCTGTAATGCCTCCTCTATGTCACCCATGACGATTTCGCGATCGACGTCCTCACCCAGCTCGACCTCGAGCTCCTTGATGCTCTGAACGATCCCTATGCGAACATCCACCGCTGTGCTCCTCCGATCAGCCGTCTTGTCAGCCGTCATGTCAGCCCTCTTGCTGTCCGACCAGGGCGGGGTCCCATCGTCCGAAGCCTGCCCCGGTGATCTGAGCGCATCTGCCGGCCCGCTCGGGCATGCCCGGGCGGGCCGGCATCGACGATACAGCCGTGGTGCACACTGATAGTCGTGACGGGCTCCCAGAGCGAGCGAGCGCGCCGGTGGGCGGCGACCATGTCGGGCCATGACGCTGGAGGCCTTCGCACGGCTCACGCCAACTCCACGGCGATCGCCGCCCCCGAGGGGTACTCCTGCAGCCTGCCGCGTGAGGCTCGTGAGGAGACAGAGGACGAGTTCCTCGCACCTGGCGCGACACGATCCACGGGCGCGGGACGCCGTTTGAAGCCCGAGGAACCCGATCCGTTCAGAACGTGCTTCGAACGCGACCGTGACCGAATCCTGCACTCGACGGCGTTCCGCCGCCTGGCGGGGAAGACCCAGGTGTTCATCTTCCCTGCGGACCACCAGCGCACGCGCCTCACACACGCCCTCGAGGTGGCCCAGGTCGCCACTTCCGTAGCCAGGGCATGCCGACTCAACATCGCACTGACCGAGGCGATCGCACTGGGGCACGACTGCGGTCACGGGCCGGGCGGACATGCCAGCGAGGTCGCACTCGGCACCTTCTTACCCGAAGGGTTCGACCATGCAGTCTGGGGGGCCGACGTCTCGGTGGCGGACCTGAACCTCTGTGAAGAGACCCTCGACGGCATCCGGAACCACTCTTGGTCGCGTCCTGCTCCGTCGACGCCGGAGGGGGAGGTCGTCAGCTGGGCGGACCGGATCGCCTATGTCTGTCACGACTGGGAGGACGCGGTCCGCGCGGGGATCGTCTCACGCTCGCTCCTGCCACATCTCGTTCGCGCCGGCTGTGGTGAGAATCGCTCGAGCCAGCTGCGGGCGTTCATCTCCGAGATGGTCGCCACCATCTCTCGCACGGGACGCATCGCGTTGGACGAGGAGATGGCCGAAGCCCTCTCGGCCTTTCGCCGTTCCAACTACGAGCACGTCTATCTTCGCCCCGCGTCGGTAGCTCAGGGCTCAGCGGTGATCGAGGTACTTCGCGCCCTCGTCGGCCACTTCGCCGATCACCCCTATGTCATCCCCGATGTACGTCGCGCCGGTGGGCTGGAGGCGCGAAGCGACGCTGCAGTACGTACAGCGGTGGCTTACGTGGCAGGGATGACCGACCGCTTCGCCATGGACCGTGCCATCTGCGACCTCGGATGGGACCCGGCGCGACTTCCCCAGGCAATCGCGCGAGGCTCCCGCCAGTGGTGAGGGTGCAACGACCTCAACTGACGGTGAGCTCCGAACGGTAGATGCGCGCGGGACCCAGCTTCGCCACGGCTTCGGCCAGCGAGTCGAATGCCTCGGCGGCCTCGCCCGAGGGATCCGCCACTCGCACCGGCACTCCCTGGTCGCACCCCTCTCGCACGGCGGGGACGAGCGGGATGCGACCCAGAAGCGGCACCTCGAGTGACTCCGCGAGGACCTGGCCCCCGCCGGCGCCGAAGAGCTCGTAACGGGTGCCGTCGTCACCGGTGAACCAGGACATGTTCTCGATCACCCCGCGCACGGGGAGCTTCAAGCGCTTCGCGGCGAAGGCCGCGCGCTGAGCGACGCGCTGAGCCGCCGCCTGCGGGGTCGTCACCACCACGATTTCGGTGCGAGGTAGGTACTGGCCGAGGGAGAGGGCCACGTCGCCGGTGCCGGGGGGCATGTCGATGAGTAGATAATCAGGCTCCCCCCAGTAGGCGTCCACCAGGAACTGCTCGAGAGCCTTGTGCAGCATGGGCCCGCGCCAGATCACCGGCTGCTCGTCAGGTACGAAAAACCCCATGGACAGACATCGCACTCCGTGGACCACCGGGGGCACGAGGAGCTGGTCGATTGCCACCGGTTCGTGGGTGACCCCGAGCATCTTAGGAACCGAGTACCCGTACACGTCGGCGTCGAGCAGGCCGACCTCGTGGCCCTGGGCGGCCAGGGCCACCGCCAGGTTCACCGACACGGCGGACTTGCCCACCCCTCCCTTGCCCGAGGAGATCCCCACGACCCGGGTGCGAGATCCCTGGGCCAAGAAGCGGTTCGGCCGCCCCTCGCCCTGTTCGAGGGGCCCGGGCGCCGCCCCCGGGGCCCGGTGCACCGGACGAGTGGCCGGGCGCGACGGGATCGGCGCCGGCTCCCCCCCCGGAGGATTCGCCAAGCGCTCGAGCAGCACCGCACGCTCGTCGTCGCTCATCGCGACCATCTCCACTCGCACGTCTTCAATACCCGGCAACACCCTCAAGGCATCACCGACGCGCCTTTCCAGCTCCGAGCGCCCCGGCCAATGCGCCACCGGCAGTGTCAGAGACACCGAGACGTTGCTACGCCCGAGCTCCACGTCGCGCACCATGCCGAGTTCGCCGAGCCCGCGCAGCAGTTCGGGGTCCTCGACCGCCGTCAACGCGCCACGCACTTCTGCGATGTTCGGAGCCAAGAGTGCTCCTTTCGAGGAGTTCTCAGGCGAGGAGCCTTGAAGAGACAGCGCGACCAGGGACTTCGCCGCCTTACCAGATAGACTAGTGGTGTGCGTAGCGCGCTCGAGACTGCGGAGACCAAGCCGGCCGACCGGCGGTTCTCAGCCGCAGTGGCCGCGGTCACCTCGGCGTTCGGGGATCCGACACGCCGAGAGATCTACCTCCATGTCCGTTCGCATCCGGGTATCACGGCTTCGGAAATCGCGTCGGCATTCTCGCTTCACCCGAACGTGGCACGGCACCACCTCGATCGCCTGGCCTCGGGCGGCTACCTGGAGGTAAGCCTCGAGCGATCCCCCGCCGCCGGTGCCGGACGGCCGTCCAAGCGCTACCACGCGGCCGGTGTGCCTGGCGAGGAGCTGAACTTGGACCTGATCACCCAACGTGATGACCTGCTCGTCAGCCTCCTCGCAGAAGCGCTCGAGCTCCTGGGGCCCAATGAGGCCGAGCGGATGGCCGAACGGGTGGGCAAGGAGTACGGCCGGCTGTTGGCACAACGCATGGAGCCGGGAGAGGGACAGCGCTCGTTGCGCGGTGCCATGCACGCCATCGCCAACGCGCTCACCGCGCACGGGTTCGCAGCACACGCCGAGGACCGGGGATCGGCCACCGCCGTGGTGTCCGAGCACTGCCCGTTCGGCGAAGCCGCGTTGTCCCACCCCGTTATCTGCGCGGTCGACCGTGGCATGGTGAGCGGTCTTCTCGCCGGACTCTGCAGCGTGGCCGCCGGGGAGCTGATCCCCGTAGTGCTCTCGTCGAGGGCACGCGGCGACGACGCCTGCGCCGCTCTGGTTTGACCCCGTCGCGTCTGCGCCTGGCGTCTTGCACCCTGCCAACGCGCCACTACCTCGACCACGCCTCCACCTCGCCGCCTCGCCCCGAGGTCGCCTCCGCCATGGCCCCTTGGTACGGGCAAGGTGCAGGCGACCCTGGACGGCTGCACGCTGAAGGCCGCGCCGCGCGAGTCGCCGTCGAAGAGGCGCGCGACCGTGTCGCCGAGCTCCTCGGAACGCGGTCGCGCCAGGTGGTCTTCACCTCCGGCGGAACCGAAGCAGCCAACGCGGCGTCGTGGGGTGCCATCCGCGCGCGGCCGGGACGACCGATTCTCCTCGCCGCAGTGGAGCACTCGTGCGTTCGTGAGGCGTCCGCGCGCCTCGCGCACGTGACACACGTGCCGGTCGACAGTGCCGGGCGGATCGACCCTGACACCATGGAAGACGTCATCATGAGGTGCGCAACGACGAACGAGGCCCCTTCACTGGTGCACTGCCAGGCGGCCAACCACGAGGTGGGAACGCTCCAGCCGATTGCCGAGGTTGTCGAGATGTGCCACCGCCATGGAATCTGGGTGCACTGCGACGCCTGTGCGGCCGCAGGGCACGTGCCCCTCGCCCTCGACGAGCTCGGCGCCGACCTGGTATCGGTCAGCGCTCACAAGCTGGGCGGCCCCGCTGGGATCGGTGCCTTGGTGATGAGGCGGGGGCTACGCATCGAGCCGTTCATAGTGGGCGGCGACCAGGAGCGTGGCCGGCGGGCGGGACTCGAGAACGTCCCCGCGGTCGTCGGCTTTGGTGTTGCAGCAGAGGTCCTCGCCGAACGTGCTCGTCTCGACGAGGAAGCAGCCGGGGCACGAAGGCGAACAGGCCTCTTGCAGGCCTCTGCGACGCGAGTCGAAGACGTGGAGGTTCTCGGTGATCCCGATCGCCGCCTGCCGCACATCGTGTGCGTCGCCTTAGGTGGCATAGAGGCAGAGCCCGTCCTCCTCGCCCTCGACCAGGCGGGCATTGCCGCTCATTCGGGCTCCTCGTGCTCCTCGGAGTCCCTCGCACCCTCGCCGGTGCTCGAAGCCATGGGCGCGGACGCACAGCGCTCGCTTCGCCTGTCCGTGGGCTGGTCGACGACCGAAGCGGACGTAGAGGCCTTTGCCGCGGCGTTCGCACCTGCCGTCGAGCGGCTGCGCGCTCTTCGCCCGTGAGGCCGGTGAGCCGTCCGCCAGGGTGAGGCTCCCGTCGTCGGCACGGTCGTAGGCGACGACCTGGTTCCCGGCGGTGTTGTCGGTCTGGACGAAGACGACGTGATCGGCGCCCTCTTCGAAGATCGGTCCGCGATGAAGTCCTTCGGCGCTGGCAGCGACAGGCGCGACCCGGGCCGAAACCCCCAGGACCGCGCCTGCACCTATGGCCAGACGGACGAGTCTCCTCATTGCGTCTCCTTCGCATCGGGGATCAAGTCTCGAAGCACTGTCTTCGGTTGCGTGCCAAGCGTTACGCGGTGACCCGAACAGACCCACCGCTCGCCTTTCCCGTAACACTTCCCAGGGCGCCGATGACCCAAGGAGCGTGTCGCGCCACGCGAGCATCAGCCGAGGCCCACGACGAGGGCGTGAATGCCGGGCGCGACGGACACCGGACCCTCGGGTCCTACGCTTCGAATCGTGGAGATGGACTTCGAGCAGTGCTGGCGATCCGAGTAGCACCAAACCGGCCGGAGCATCGACGACGGACGGGTAGCCGTTGAAAGGAACCAAGATGGTGGCTGATGCCATAAGTGACACGACGACACGATTGGCGGGCTCGGATTGGGAGCTGCATGACAGCGTCATCAGCGACGCGCAGCTCACCGCTCTGGCGCTCGCCGCCGATCCCGATCTGCCTCTGGATCGCGATGCAGTTCCCCTGCCCGTCTACCTGTCGCAGGGGCGCGCGCTGCTCCCCGACTGGTACATGCCGCAGGCGACGGCGCCAAGCGGAAACCGGTGGCGAACCCTCGTGGTTCTGACGATCATCTTCGCCTTCCTCTTCATCGAGGCATTGGGACTTTGCAGTACCTACGGTCAACTCCACCTCCCGTGAGCACAGTCCTCTGCCTGGGCGAAACGAGCGCAGCAAGGGCGGGGGACCTATGAGCGCAACCGTCACATCGCGTGCAACCGCTGTTGGCTCCGAGACGGCGACCGGAGCTGCGTCAGGACGGGAGGATGACACGGGCCTTGATGTCGTGACGGGGGCCTTCAGCTACTCGGGTCGGGCCATTGCCACCCTTCTGCGGAGCGCGGGCCGCCAGGTCCGCACCCTTACGGGACATCCCGAACGCGGTCGAGACCAGTCCGACATAGAAGTGCGGCCACTCGACTTCGACGACCCGCCCGGACTCGTGGCATCGCTCGCTGGCGCGACGACGCTTTACAACACGTACTGGGTCCGCTTTGCCCACGAGAGGATCGACCACGCCCTGGCGGTTGAGAATTCCCGCATGCTGTTCCACGCGGCGCGCCGTGGCGGGATTCGCAAGATCGTGCACGTCTCGATCCTCCACCCGTCGGCCGCCTCGCCTTACTCCTACTTCCGGGGCAAGGCGCTGGTCGAACGCGCTCTGGCCGAAACCGGACTCCCCTATGCCGCCCTGCGGCCGTCGGTGCTTTTCGACGAGCGCGGCATGCTGCTCAACAACATTGCTTGGCTGCTGCGTCGACTGCCCGTCTTCGCCATCGGCGGCAACGGCAGTTACCGAGTGCGGCCCATCCACGTCGGCGACCTGGCCAGCCTGGCGCTGGAGGCAGCCACCTGGCCCGACGACCGCATCGTCGACGCTGTCGGTGCCGAACGGCCGACTTTCATCGAACTGGTACGGCAGATCCGTGCCGCCGTGGACAGTCGAGCCCGCATCGTCAAAGTGCCGGCCCGCCTACTGCTCACCATGTCGAGAGCACTAGGAGTCGTGCTGAGTGACGTTCTGCTCACGACCGACGAGTATCGGTCAATGGCTGAGGGTCTGGCCGACTC
>PLIG01000083.1 GCA_003139255.1 Acidimicrobiaceae bacterium
CAAGAGGGAGCCAAGAGGGAGCGAGCAAAGCAGCCCTGGAGTGCTTGGCGCGCCAATGGAGCGGCGCGCTCGCGTACTGTCGTGTAAGTGAAGACGGCGCCGTCCGAGTTGCAAGGGCGCGCACATCCGGTCATCGAGCACGTCACCCCTCGGGTGGACGGGGGGAGGTATCCGGCCAAGCGTGAGGTGGGTGACCTCGTCGTGGTGGAGGCCGATGTGTTCGCCGACGGCCACGACGAGCTGGTGTGTGATGTCCTGTGGCGGGCGGAATCCGACTCCAGGTGGCGGGTGGTGCCGATGGAGCCGCTCGTCGACGACCGCTGGCGGGCTGCTTTCCCCGCTGAGCACAGGGGGCGATACCTGTTCTGCGTTCGAGCCACTCTCGACTCCTTCGGCACCTGGCTCCGCGACGTCCGCTTGAAGACAAGCGCAGGACATGACCTCACCGTCGAGTTGCTCGTCGGGGCTGAGCTTCTCGCCCAAGCGGCCGTTCGCGCGGAAAGACGAGACGGCAGCCGGTTGGAGGCGCTGGCCACGCAGTTGAGGAGCGCCTCCGAGGCTGGCGGGGCCGAGGCTGGTGCCTCCGAGGCTGGCGGGCCCGAGACGAGCGTCTCGGACGCCGCCGGTGCCGACATATTCCAGGCCGCTGGTTTGCGCGATCTGCGAACAGTGCTCGACGCCGTCGGTTCCCCCGAGGTCGCGGCGCTGGTGCGTCGCCATTCCGACCCAGGCCCCGGGGTCACGTCCGGGGCGGTCGCAGTCGTGGCCGAGCGGCTGAAGGCGCGCTTCAGTACGTGGTACGAGCTCTTTCCTCGCTCGGCCTCCCCCGAGCCCGGACGCCATGGGACCTTGGCCGACACAAAGGCGCGTCTCACGTACGTGTCCCGGCTGGGATTCGACGTCTTGTACCTCCCTCCGATCCACCCGATCGGCCAGACCAACCGCAAAGGGCGTGACGGAGCGCGAGTAGCGGGCCCCGACGACCCGGGAAGCCCGTGGGCGATCGGTGGCTCCGAGGGTGGGCACACGGCGGTGCACCCGCAGCTCGGGACGCTCGAGGACCTGGTCAGTCTGGTGGACGAGGCGGCTCGGCTCGGCATCGAGGTTGCCTTGGACCTCGCGTACCAGTGCTCGCCCGACCATCCCTGGGTGAAGGAGCATCCCGAATGGTTCCGGTGGCTTCCCGACGGGACTGCTCGCTACGCCGAGAATCCGCCCAAGCGTTACGAGGACATCTATCCGATCAACTTCGACACCCCGGACTGGCAGGCTCTGTGGGCGGAACTGCTCGAGGTGGTGCTCTTCTGGGTCCGCCGAGGGATTCGGATATTCCGCGTGGACAATCCGCATACGAAGCCGTTTCGCTTCTGGGAGTGGCTGATAGCCGAGGTGCAGTCGGAGTATCCCGACGTGTTGTTCCTCGGCGAGGCCTTCACCCGCCCGAAAGTGATGAAGCGCCTGGCAAAGGCGGGGTTCACCCAGTCGTACACCTACTTTGCCTGGCGCAACACCAAGTGGGAGCTCGAGGAGTACCTGATCGAGCTGCACTCGACGGAAGTCGCGGACTACCTTCGGCCCAACTTCTGGCCGAACACCCCCGACATCCTGACCGAGACCCTTCAGCACGGGGGCCCGGGCGTGTTCATGGCTCGCCTAGTGCTGGCGGCCACTTCCGTCGCCAGCTACGGGATCTACGGCCCGGTGTTCGAGCTGTGCGAGCACGAGCCGTGCACCGAGGGCTCCGAGGATTACCTTCATTCGGAGAAGTACGAGATCCGCAACTTCGACCTCGACGTCCCGGGTACGCTCGCCGGTTTCGTGACCCGGCTGAACGAGATCCGTCGCCAGAGCCAGGTGCTCCAGCACGACCGGAACCTAGCTCTGTGTCCCGTCGACAACGACCAGTTGATCGCGTACGCGCGGACACGGGCCCCCCGGTTGAGCGACAGCGAGGCGGACACGAGGCCAATCGTCGTCGTGGTGAACTTGGACCCGCGCCATCGACAGTCAGGGTGGGTCGAGATCGACCTGGACGCGCTCGGCATCGACCCCGTTACCCCATACGAAGCGTGCGACCTGCTCACTGGGACCTGCTACAGCTGGCAGGGTCCGCGCAACTTCGTAGTCCTCGACCCCGGGGTCGTGCCTGCCCACATCCTGCGTCTCGGGCCTGTGGACTCGGAGCTTGCCCTGTGAGCGCACCCACCAACATGGCAGAGGCACCCTCTGTCTCGGCTGTGCGAGGCTCCGACGCCGCGCGCTGGTACAAGGACGCGGTCATCTACGAACTGAACGTGCGCTCCTTCCAGGACAGCAACTTCGATGGCATCGGCGACTTCCGCGGCCTGATGACGCGGCTCGACTACCTCCAGAACCTCGGGGTGAGAGCGCTGTGGTTGCTTCCCTTCTACTCGTCTCCGCTTCGCGACGACGGCTACGACATCTCTGACTACCGCGCCGTCCATCCCTCGTACGGCACCGTCCGAGATTTTCGGACCTTCTTGCGCGAGGCGCATCGGCGTGGGCTGCGGGTGATCACCGAGCTGGTCCTGGCGCACACCTCCGACGAGCATCCCTGGTTCGCCAGGGCTCGGAGGGCTGAGCCCGGGAGCGTGCAGCGTGACTACTACATCTGGAGCGACACCCCGGACCGCTTCGCCGACGCCCGGGTCATCTTCAAGGACTTCGAGAGCTCCAACTGGACCTACGACCCGGTGGCGGGGGCTTACTTCTGGCACCGTTTCTACTCGCACCAGCCCAGCCTGAATTACGACAACCCCGCCGTCCGATCGGAGATCCTCGACGTCGTCGACTACTGGCTGGAAATGGGCGTGGACGGACTGCGCCTCGACGCCGTTCCCTACCTGTACGCGCGTGAAGGCACCACCTGCGAGAACCTGCCTGAGACTTTCGCCTTCTTGCGGCATCTGCGCTCCCATGTCGACGAGCGCTTCACCGGGCGCATGCTACTGGCCGAGGCCAACCAGTGGCCCGAGGACGCCGTCGCCTACATGGGTGATGGTGACGCCTGCCACATGGCGTTCCATTTCCCCCTCATGCCGAGGATCTTCATGGCGGCACGCCAGGAGGACCGGTACCCAGTGGTGGATATCCTCTCCGAGACTCCCGCGGTGCCAGCCGACTGCCAGTGGGCGCTCTTCCTGCGCAACCACGACGAGTTGACCCTGGAGATGGTCACCGACGAGGAGCGCGACTACATGTACCGCGTCTACGCCCAGGATCCGCAGGCCCGGGTGAACGTGGGTATCCGACGCCGGCTCGCGCCTCTACTCGGCAATGACCGCACCCTGATCGAGCTGATGAATGGGCTGCTGTGTTCGCTGCCGGGTACGCCGATCATCTACTACGGCGACGAAATCGGAATGGGCGACAACATCTATCTCGGCGATCGCAACTCCGTGCGCACGCCCATGCAGTGGGGTGGCGACAGAAACGCCGGGTTCTCTCGGGCCAACCCGCAGCGCCTGTACCTGCCTGTGGTGATCGACCCCGTCTACCACGCTCAGGCGGTCAACGTCGAGGCGCAACAAGAGAATCCAGGCTCGCTGTTGTGGTGGATGAGACGGCTTCTCGCGGTGCGCGGCAGGTACCGCGCGTTCTCGCGGGGGTCGCTCGAGGTGTTGCTTCCGGACAACCGCAAGGTTCTGGCGTTCATGCGCTGCTACGAGGGCGAGCGCATTCTGGTGGTGGCGAACTTGTCGCGTTATGCGCAATCGGTCGAGTTGGACCTGTCAGAGTTCCGCGGCTGCGTGCCGGTCGAGATGTTCGGGACGACCGAGTTCCCTGCAGTGGGGGAGCTGCCTTATTTCATCACCCTCGGTCCTCACGGCTTCTACTGGTTCTCGCTGGAGACTTTTGGACCGCCTCAGCCGTTGAGGCGAGGCAGGCTGGTCGTGCAGGGATCCTGGGACCAGGTCTTCTCGGGGCCCCCGCTCATGGCGCTCGAGGACATGCTCCCCGCATGGCTCGCAGGACAGCGCTGGTTCTCCGGCAAAGCAGGACGGATCAGGTCCGTGGAGATGTTCGAGGCGGTGCCGATCCAGGGCGGCGCCGACGACGCGCTCGCTCACCTGGCGCTGCTCGGGGTCGAGCTCGGTGACGGGACGATGGCAACGTACGTGCTTCCACTCGCTTTTGTCACCGGTTCGCGGGCCGAGGAGCTCGCCCGCCGACACCCTGAGGCGGTGATCGCGGACCTTCGTGTAGAACCTGTCCGCCGACAGGTGGAGCGCCGGGCACAAGCAGGTGGCCCCGGTAGCGATGGCGCCGACGGCGTGCTCTACGACGCGGTGTGGGACCCGGAGTTCGCCAGGTTCCTGCTGGCCTCGGTCGCCCGTCGTCGCCAGATCAGGGGTCATGCAGGTCGGCTGGTCGGAGTGCCCACCCCGGCGTTGCGACGGCTCGGGGCAGGACTTGCCGAGGTGGAACCGGCGCCGATGTCCGCGGAGCAGAGCAACTCCTCGATCGTCTTCGGGGGGAAGCTCATCGCCAAGGTCCTGCGGCGTGTGGAACCGGGAGTCAACCCGGCAGTGGAGCTGGGCCGCTTCCTCGGTGAGCGGGCGCGCTTGCGTCATACCTCGCTCATGGGCGGATCCCTCGAGTACCGGCCCGACGGACTCGGGCGCGAGGCGGTTTGCCTGATCACACTGGAAGAGTTCGTCGTCAACGAAGGTAACGGGTGGAGCCAAGTGGTCGACGGGCTCGCCCACTCGCTCGAGGAAGTGCTTGCCGCGGCCTCACGCACCGAGCTGCGATCGCTCCCTCCAGCGAGCCTTCTGGAGTGCGCGGATTGGGCTACACGGCATAAAGACCATCAACTTGCGTCGCTTCCCGAAGCAGCCCAGTTGCTCGTGGGCCCTCAATTGGAGTGGGCGGCGCTCCTGGGCAAGCGCACAGCCGAGCTGCACCTGGCACTGGCCTCCGACAAGGACGACCCCGACTTCGCGCCCGAGCCACTCACCGCCATCGACCGCCAGTCGATGTCGCACGGGGCGCGATCGACCGCCAAACGCGCCTTTCGCTTGGCTCGCCCGCTCGCGTCGCGCTACGCATTGGTTCAGCAGGTGCTCGAGCACGATGACGAGGTGATCCGCCGGCTACGGGTGCTGATATCCCAGCGCATACGCGCCTCGCGTATTCGTTGTCACGGCGACTTCCACCTGGGGCAGGTGCTGTGGACGGGAAAGGACTTCGTCATCGTCGACTTCGAGGGAGAGCCCGCCCGCTCGCTCGGTCAGAGGCGCCTGAAACGTCCCGCCCTGGTAGACGTGGCAGGGATGATCCGGTCGTTGCATTACGCCTCGCGCGTTGCCGCGTTGCAGCTGAACCTGAACCGCTCCACCTCCGAGGACCCCACCGAGCTCGAGCCTTGGCTGGTGCTGTGGTACCGGACGGTGGCCGGGACCTTCCTCGGCTCGTACCTCGAGTCGGCAGCCGGCGCCACGTTCCTACCCGACGGGCGAGACGAGCTCGAAGCGCTCTTGGACTTCTTGCTGCTCGAGAAGGCCGTCTACGAGCTCGGCTACGAGGCGAATAGTCGGCCTGATTGGATCGAGATTCCCGCGCGGGGGATCCTCAACCTGCTCGAAGGGGGATCTTGACACGCGCCTCAACCCGAAGGGCGGCACCATCGACATCGTCGTTCGTCGGTGAGGACCCCGGCAGGAACAAGGAAGTCACCTCGTTCACCGCTGACGACCTGTACCTGTTCAACGAGGGTACTCACCGGAACCTGGCGAGCAAGCTGGGGGCACACGTCCTTGGCGATCACAGGAGCCCTGCCACGTACTTCGCGGTGTGGGCCCCGAACGCTCGGTCGGCGGCTGTGGTAGGCGACTTCAATGGTTGGGACCCAGACGCGCACCCGCTTCGCGAACTGGGCGGGTCGGGCATCTGGGAGGGCGTGGTCTGTTCAGTGGGACCGGGACAGGTCTACAAGTACGAGATCACGACCGTTACTGGAGCTCGTGTGCAAAAGGCCGACCCCATGGCGTTTCGCTGTGAGGAGCCGCCGCGCACCGGTTCGGTCATCTGGCCGCTCGACTACCAATGGGGGGACGGCGCGTGGATGGCCACGCGGTCCCGGCGAAGTGCCCTGGACGCGCCCGTGTCTGTCTACGAGGTGCACTTGGGCTCATGGATCCGAGACGCAGCCGACCCAGAGCGCCTGCTCGGTTACCGCGAGATAGCGCCCCGGCTGGTCGAGCACGTGCTCGACGCCGGCTTCACGCACGTGGAGCTCATGCCCATCATGGAGCACCCGTTCTACGGGTCTTGGGGTTACCAGGTCACCGGTTACTTCGCTCCCTCGAGCCGTTACGGGGCCCCACAGGACCTCATGGCCATGATCGACGAGCTGCACCGTGCGGGCATCGGGGTGCTGCTCGATTGGGTTCCTTCGCACTTCCCCGACGATGCGTTCGCACTGGTCAGTTTCGACGGCACTCACCTGTACGAACACGCCGACCCACGCTTGGGCGTGCAGCCTGATTGGAACAGCCTGGTGTTCAACTACGGCCGCCGTGAGGTGCGCAGCTTCCTCGCCTCGTGCGCCGACCACTGGCTTCGCAGCTATCACGCAGACGGCCTGCGCTTCGACGCGGTTGCTTCGATGCTCTACCGCGACTACTCCCGCCAGCCGGGAGAGTGGTTGCCCAACCGCTACGGCGGGCGCGAGAACATAGAGGCAATCGACTTCCTTCGCTCGTTGAACTTGGGGATCTACGCCGACCATCCCGACGTCCAAACTGTGGCGGAGGAATCCACGGCCTGGCCCGGGGTGTCGCGTCCCACCGACACAGGCGGGCTCGGCTTCGGCTACAAGTGGGACATGGGATGGATGCACGACACGCTGGAGTACCTCGGACGCGATCCCATCCACCGCCGCTGGCACCACGACGAGCTCACCTTTCGCGCGGTCTACGCCTTCACCGAGAATTTCATGCTCGCCTTGTCCCACGACGAGATGACCCACGGCAAGGGGTCGTTGCTGGAGAAGATGCCTGGTGACGACTGGCAGAAGTTTGCAAACCTGCGCCTGCTGCTTGGCTACCAGTACACGCTCCCCGGAAAGAAGCTGCTGTTCATGGGGTCAGAGATCGGTCAGCGGCGCGAGTGGGACCACGACTCCACCATTGATTGGCACCTGCTCGAACACGCGCCGCACTCAGGGCTCTACCGTTTCGTTCGCGACTTGAACACGCTGTATCGATCGGAGCCGGCACTCCACGAGCTCGACTGTGAACCCGGCGGCTTCGAGTGGCTCATCGGTGACGACGCGGCGAGCTCGGTCCTTGCGTTCTTGCGCCATGGGCGCACCGACGCGTCGAGCCCTGTTCTCGTGGTATGCAACTTCACGCCGGTGCCGCGCACCGACATCGTTGTAGCGGTGCCGACCGCTGGTCGCTGGCGCGAGCTTCTGAACAGCGACTCGCAGGACTACGGCGGAGGGGGGATCGGCAACCTGGGTGAGGTCTTCACCCAGCCTGTCACCCGGGAGGGCGGGCCCAGCTTGGCACGCCTGACCGCCCCGCCCCTTGCCATTGTCGTGCTCAAGCACGAGCCCCCCACATGACCGTGGGAGTCGGGAAACGCCGACGGTGCCGGTGAGGGTGTGGCCTGGGAGCCACTTTCCTCTCGGAGCCACCTGGGACGGGGAAGGGGTGAACTTCGCTCTCTTCTCGGAGCACGCGACAGGGGTCGAACTGTGCCTCTTCGACTCCTCTTCGCAAGAGAAGCCCTCCACCGTCATCGCCATGCCGGACGCCACGGAACGGGTGTGGCACTGTTACCTGCCTGACGCCCGACCGGGCGCACTCTATGGCTATCGCGTCGAGGGGCCGTATGCCCCCGAAGCGGGACATCGCTTCAACTCGGCCAAGCTCCTCTTGGACCCGTACGCGAAGGCCATAAGCGGCAATTTTCGCTGGTCCGATGAGCTCTACGGATACAAGATCGGCGACCAGGCGGGTGACATGTCCTTCGACGACCGCGACTCGGCTCCTTCCATGCCACGCTGCATGGTGATCGACCAGGCCTTCACCTGGGGTGACGACCGTCGTCCGCACACGCCGTGGAACCGCACGATCGTCTACGAGTGCCACGTGCGGGGGATGACCATCGGGCATCCTGGTGTACCTGAGCACTTGCGTGGCACGTACCTGGGGCTCTCGTCGGACGCGGTGATCGACCACTTGCTCTCGTTGGGAGTCACGGCGGTGGAACTCATGCCCGTGCACCAGTTCATCCCCGAGCGCCAGCTCGTCGATCGGGGACTCACTAACTACTGGGGGTACAACCCGATCGCGTTCTTCGCCCCCCATGCCGGTTACGCCACCGGTCACATGGGGCAGCAGGTCAGTGAGTTCAAGTCGATGGTGAAGACACTTCACCGCGCCGGGCTGGAGGTGATCCTCGATGTGGTCTACAACCACACCGCGGAGGGGAGCGAGAACGGCCCCACCATGTCGCTTCGCGGCATCGACAACAGCGTCTACTACCGGCTCGACCCCGACAACCCGCGCACCCACGTGGACTTCACCGGCACGGGCAACACGCTGAACATCGTCCATCCGAGGACCATGGCTGTGGTGATGGACAGCCTGCGCTACTGGGTGACCGACATGCACGTGGACGGGTTCCGCTTCGATCTCGCTCCGGTGCTGATCCGCGGCATCGAGGAGCAGCGCAGCTCGTTCTTTGAGATCATCCAGCAGGATCCTGTTCTCTCGCAGGTGAAGCTCATCGCCGAGCCGTGGGACGTCGGTCCCGGCGGCTACCACCTTGGTGGGTTCCCCCCCGGCTGGGCGGAATGGAACGGGGCGTTTCGCGACTGTGTGCGCAGGTTCTGGCGCGGCGACCCGGGCCAGGTCCCCGAGCTAGCGTCGCGCCTCACAGGGTCGAGCGACATATACGCGCCCAGCGGGCGGCGAACCTACGCAAGCGTGAACTTCGTCGCCTGCCACGACGGGTTCACCTTGAGCGACGTCGTGGGCTTCGAGCGCAAGCACAACGAAGCCAACGGCAACAACAACCGCGACGGTGCCGACGAGAATTTCTCGAGCAATTGGGGGGTGGAAGGTCCCACCGAGTCAGTTCGCGTCCAGCACCTCCGCGAACGTGTCAAGCGCAGCATGCTGGCAACCGTCTTCTTCTCCCAGGGTGTGCGGATGCTGCTCTCGGGTGATGAGATCGGCCACAGCCGCCAGGGCAACAACAACGCATACTGCCAGGACAATCCTGTGAGCTGGCTCGAATGGGACCTCGATGACGCAGCGACAGACCTACTGTTGTTCACTCGTGAGCTGGCGGCGATTGTGCGGGCGAACCCGGTCCTACGACGGCGTAACTTCTTCACAGGAAGAGCGCTCCTACCCGGCGCGATGCGCGATGTGACGTGGGTCCGGCCCGATGGGCAGGAGATGACAGACCGGGAGTGGTCGGACCCCAACACCTGCACGATCGGTATGTTGCTGGCGGGCCGCGCCGTCGACGACGTCGACGAGCGGGGAAGAAGGGTCTACGGCGACACGTTGTTGTTGCTGTTGAACGGGGGCACCCGGTCGTGGCTTTACGTGATGCCACAACTCGAGTGGCCGGGGATCTGGGAGCAGCTGCTGAACACCACCCACCTCGGACAGTGCCTCGTGCGAGCCGCCACCGTCAACCTCACCGCCCACTCGGCGGTGCTGCTGCGTTACAACCAGCACATCGAGGCGTAGCACAGCTGGACACCGGGGTCGGGAATGGTCACGTGACGGCGCCGGTAGCGTGTGCGCGATGAGCTACGCGATCGAGGCGGAAGGGATCGAGAAGACCTTCGGCGGCGATGTGCGCGCCCTCGACGGTGTGAGCTTCGCCGTCGAGGAAGGAACGGTGTTCGGGCTGCTCGGGCCTAACGGGGCGGGCAAGACGACCGCCGTGCGCATCCTGACCACGATCCTCGCACCGGACGGCGGTCGGGGCCGAGTCCTGGGCCACGACGTGGTGAGCGAGGCCGTGCTGGTGCGCAGGTTGATAGGGCTCGCCGGGCAGAACGCGGCAGTGGACCCGTATCTCACCGGGCGCGAGAACCTCACCATGGTCGGGCGGTTGAACCGCCTTTCCCATGAGGTCGTGGCGCAGAGAGCGGGGGAGTTGCTCGAGCAGTTCGGGCTGGTTGATGCCGCAAACCGGCCGCTCAAGACTTACTCGGGCGGCATGCGACGCCGCCTGGACGTGGCAGCAGCGTTGGTGGCGCGCCCGCCCGTGCTGTTCCTCGACGAGCCGACCACGGGCCTCGACCCTCACAGCCGCAGCGACGTCTGGGGGATGATCGAGGGCCTGGTGGGAGGCGGCACCACCGTCCTTCTCACCACGCAGTACCTCGAGGAGGCCGACCGCCTTGCGCGCCGTGTCGCGGTCGTCGACCGCGGCCGTGTCATCGCCGAGGGGACTCCTGAGCAGCTCAAAGCCGACCTGGGTACCACCGTGCTCGACGTCGGGTTGGCGGACGCCGCCACAGCCGAGCGTGCCGCGCAGGTCCTGGCACAGACGGCCACGAGGGCGCCGAGTGTGGTCGGGTCCATGGTCGAGCTCCCCGTGGACGACGGCCCGAGAGCTGCAATGGAGGTCCTGCGCCTTCTCGACCGCCACGCCCTCAGCCCGACTGTCTTCCGGCTGCGAGAGCCCAGCCTGGACGACGTGTTCTTGTCGATCACGGGTAAGCCGACCGAGGAAGGCTCCGAGGACGGGGCATCTCCCGTGGATGTTCCCAGGACCGATGGCAAAGGCCGACGGTCTCGACGCCGGCCAGGCAAGTCGCGTCAAGTCTCCGCCACGTCTCCAGATGGAGGTGCACGGGCACGGTGACCCTTGCCACCTCGACCACCAAGACTGCCGACTTCATGTCGCCGTCAACCGGACCGAGCAGCGGGAGCCGGCTCTATTGGGCGATGGCGGACGTGCTCACGATCACCAAGCGCAACCTGATCCGCTTCAGGCGGACTCCGGACGCCCTCTTTTTCTCCACGGTCCAGCCGATCATGTTCGTGCTGTTGTTCCGCTACGTCTTCGGAGGTGCGGTCAAGTTGGGCGGAACGCTACCCACTGGCGCGAAGCTTCCCTACGTCGATTTCCTCATGGCGGGGATCTTCGCTCAATCGATCTCCTTCGGGGGCATCGGCACGGCGGTCGGACTTGCCGAGGACCTGCAGACGGGACTCATCGAGAGGTTCCGAGCCCTTCCCATGGCCCGCTTCGCCGTCCTTGCCGGCCGGACCATCGCCGACCTCGTTCGCAACGTATTCGTCATCGTCGTGATGACTGCCATGGGGGCGCTGGTCGGTTTCGATTTCCCCACCGGTGGATTGGCGTTTATAGCCGCCGTCGCGCTGTGGCTCGTCTTCGCCTACGCGTTGTTGTGGGGCTTTGCCGTTATCGGCCTCTCGGCGTCGAACAGCGAGACCGCGCAGGTCATAGCGTTCCCGATTCTTTTCCCGCTGCTGTTTGCCTCTCCCGCGTTCGTGCCGGTCTACGACATGCCGGGATGGCTCCAGGGGTTCGTCACCCACCAGCCTCTGGGTGTTCTCATAGACGCCACCCGCGCTCTCATGGTGGGCGGGCCGACTGCCAGCCTTGTCGGTCAGTCCCTCGCGTGGATCGTCGGGATGTTCGCGGTATTGGTGCCGATCGCCGTGTGGCGCTACCGCGAGCGCTCCTGACCCCAGGTCACGGCCAGGCCAGCGGGCCAGGGCAGGGTCCCCTGACCTGGCCGAACGGTCAGCGCCGGGCTGATGTGACGAGCTTCGGCGAGGTCGAGGAGCCACCCCCGCCGCCGGTGCTGCCGAGGGAGGGGAAGGGGACTGCGCCAGGAGGGGTGCTCTCTGAGACTTCCTCTCCGAAATCGCTGAACGTCATCGTGAACGACGAGTGCTCGCTCTGCCCGTTCGTGCTCAGGGTGCCGCTCTCGGAGTAGCGCACAGGGAGATGAGTGGCGGCGGACACTTCCAGCGTCGCGGTGCCTTTGATCGGCAGACTCGGCTCGCCGGGGATCTTCACCGGTGTCGTCGCCCCGCTGATCGTCCTCACGCGCCGGCTCGAGATCGTGCTTGTTCCCATGTCACGTTGCGGCTTGAACGCGATGTTGTCGTAGAGCGCGTCGTGGGTGTCGACCGCCGCGTAGACAGACGCATAGGGCGCATCTGACGGGGACAGCGAGATCCACTGCTCGGCATAGGCTTGTGCCACCGCAGCGCTCACGTCGAGGTTCTCTTGCATTGCCAGAGAGTCGCCCTGGAAATAACACGTGTTCCCAATGACGATGACGGTGAAGC
>PLIG01000010.1 GCA_003139255.1 Acidimicrobiaceae bacterium
CGCGGATCTGGGACGCGGTCATGAGCAGCCTCATCGCTTGTCCTTCGTGGCGATGACGCCTCCACCTCGGCGTCGTCGCCGAATGACCAGGAACCCCACAACCACGACGGCAAGAACTATGACCACCAGTATCAGCCAGCCGACCGCACTCATCTCAACAGTCTTTCATCATCGACTTGCACTTGACGTTGACGCAGAGTCCGTTAGGCGGGGGAATCGACATCGTTGACCCGAATGCAACTGCGAAGCTCTCATTGCCGTGACCCCAAACCATTGGGGCAATCTCTGTACGGCCTGGATTGACAGTTGTACGGGCACCACGTACAGTTGAGGAAATGCCGGAGCAAGACGAGGACCGACTAATGGAGCCCGTGGGTTCTATTGAGATCGCCAACTTTCTTGGCGTGAAGCCGGACACGGTGGTTCAGTGGCGTCGGCGTCCTCAACTCGGATTTCCAGCACCGCGCTGGGTGGTCTCGGGGAGACCGGCGTGGGCTTGGGGCGACATCAAGCAGTGGTCGGAGAGTTCCGGTCGCATGGTCAGCATTGTCAACACCGAAGCGGAAGCGAAGGCATTGGTTGGCACGACNNGTGCTCGTCGGATGGCGGGGGCGCGTGCCTGTCCTCGGATACCGCCCAACGGCCAATGGAGCCTTTGTTCTCACGGGGATGCCCCAAGAAGCGCTGGACACGGTGGGCCCCTCCTAGAATTGAGCCGACATGCTGGAACAACCACCCAAACCGCTGCTGATCGATCTGTCCCCCGCCCCCCCTCCCGATGAGGCTGAAGTCCNNACCGGGCAGTTTGTTTTCGTCTCGAGCGTGATGACCGGCATGACGGATGAGCGGAAAGCTTGCGCTCAAGGCATCGCTGCAGTTGGCGCAGTACCCGTCCTGTTCGAGGACTTTGGGGGAATGGACGATGATCCCGACGAGGCTTATTTGGCCCAAGTGGCCAGCTCCGAAATCTATATGGGGATCCTGGGACAGCGCTACGGAAAACCGCTCAAGTCCGGCTACAGCGCCACCCATGCTGAATACGACGAGGCGATGAGGCGAGGACTCCGTTCCAGCATCTGGAATTGGGACGGCGAACTGGACGGCCGTCAACGTGATTTTCTCGAAGAAGTGAGGGTGTTCCACACCACGGGTAGCTACAGCTCACCTGATGACCTCGCTCAGCGGATTGAAAGACGGCTGAGGGTCATTGCAGCAGAATCGATCGCTCCGTGGGTAAAGGTCGGCAATTCCATCTTCCGGGCCACATCGGTTCAAGATGACGGTCGCCAGATCACAGTGATGGCTCGGATCAGAGACAACACGGTGGCCATGAGCCTTGAGGCCCGGCGGCCGGGTAACTCATACGGCCGGAACTCTGAGACTCGCATCACCTGGCCAGGGGGAACGACGCCGGCCCGGATCATCACTGTCACCAGCGAAACCACGTCATCTCAATCACGAACTATCACGATTGTTGGAAATCGAGTTCCCGAGAATCGGTCGAACCACCTCGAAATGGCCTATGACGGCCGCTCTTCCGAAGACTTGACAGAGCTCGCCATGCGCATCGCCCTACTCGGAGACCCCAACCCCCTCGGAAACATGTCGTTCCTCGCTGCTGCTGAAAACCCTCTGTTGGCTATCGCCGATCTGCGCGTGCCGGAGGACTCATTCGAGCAGATTTCGCAGTTGTTGATCAGCGAGGAATTGATAGGCCGGCGTGGAGCAGGCCACATCACGCAATTCCGGTTGGGGCCACAACGCTTGGGGCATCGTCGGCTACGGCTCGGGTGGATGCCGGTGAGGCGATACCAGAATCAAGACCCGGTAGAGCACTTAATCGAAGGCGATACGCCAAGGGATCGGCCAGCATGAGATCCAAACAACCTAGTCCGGATCAGAACAGCCGTTTGCGTGGCTCTCATCGAATGGGGGCCGGCTCCCAGCGCTTGTTGGTTACGCCCTCTCCCCCGCACGAGTGGCATCGAACTGTGCTGCCGCCGTCACTCGCGAACTGACCTCGTGGCAGATTCGACCTTCCCGTACCGTGGCAAGCGTCGCACTCATCGGCTACCCAGAATCTCTGCGGTCGGTCCCCCACCAGCACAATCATATGAAACGACTTTGGCGAGCGCGCGCCTTTGATGCCACACACCGATCCGTGGATATCACGCTCGTAGTGGGCCGACCCTCAAGATTTGAAGCAGCACCTAGCAATACGGTCCGGCAGCTCGACGCACTCATCGTGGCTCCGTTCGCTCATCAAGCCTCGGCTGTTTCGTCTCCGGTCGATGAATCGGTGAAATAGTGACCCTCAGCGTCTTCGAATGGCAGCGCTTTGAGACTCGCCAATACTCGATCGAGTAGTTCATCGACCGCGTTCCCGATTGCGTTGGACACTTGCATGGATCCATGGGTCAGTGGATCGCGAGGCCAGTCATCACGGGCGGTAGCGGTCTGAATGATCCTCGCCCGAGGAGAACCCTCCAGTTCGAGTATTTGTTGGGAGACGGGCGGCAGCACCAGATCATCCAGTTGTCCACTTTCCGCCAATTCAACGGCGGACTCCAGGATGGCAGTAACAGCTGGTGTGGGGTCCAGGACTGTTGTGCCGCTATTTCCAATGCCAGGGCTTAGAGAGTCAACGATGATCGAACGTGCGTGTTCGTCAGTAAGTAGGTCGGGAATCCCAAAGGACCGCCTGAATCGTTGCCACCAGGCAGAAGCAATACTCACAATCAGATCCTAGGGCCAGAGCACATGTTCGGGTCAGAATGGAGGGGTTGGCAGTCCGCCTTGGCCTCAAGGAGAAGGCAAACGGGCCGCTCGACTTCTACGACGTGGACTCCACTTCGTGATCGTCGGCAACGGGGACTCGCATGTTGCCCACGTCCCATTCACCGTACGAATGGTCACCCTGGACGAACATTGACGGGTGGAACGAGCCACGAGCCATGGGCCATCCTCTGCCGCCACCGCCTAGATCCCGAGGTTGCTGGGGATTCAGTCCATGGCTCCGTAAGCGACGGCGTAGACCTCAGCGTTATCAGTTCGTCTCAAGGGGACGATCTGGAAGACATCAAACGGCGTGCAACGTTCTGACCTGCGACGATGGGTGATCGAGAAGGTGCCCGACGGCAGCTAACGGCGCTGTTTGTAGGACATTTTATAGGACAGGATATGGGTGGTTGCCCTCAGGAATGGCGGACTGAGGTCACTCAGTTGGGCACGGTTTCGGACTGGCTCAAGAGCCGTCGATCTGGTCATCACATGCCTTCCTACGGCGGTGTCAGCGTTGAGCTACGACCGCATAGGCAACGCGAGACCGTACCCA
>PLIG01000218.1 GCA_003139255.1 Acidimicrobiaceae bacterium
TGTGTGGCGGACGTCACCGAGACCGCGCGCGCGCGCGAGGAGCTGCGCGCACGTGCCACCTACGACGCGGTTACCCACTGTTACAACCGTGCCTCGGCGATGACAGAGCTCGAAGCGATGCTCGCATCCGACGGCACGGGCCAACGCCCGGCGGTGATCTTCGTCGACCTCGACCACTTCAAGGGCGTGAACGACGAGCTGGGCCACCTCGCGGGGGACGAGTTCTTACAGGTAGTGGCACAGCGGCTGCACCGCTGCGTGCGGGCCGAGGACGTGGTGGGCCGGATCGGCGGGGACGAGTTCCTGGTCATCTGCCCACACATCTCCACCGCGGCCGAAGCGATGAGAACCGCCGCCCGGCTGGCACACAGCCTCCGCAATCAGATCACCCTGAAGAAGGCCGTTGTGGCCTCGAGCGCCAGCATCGGGGTGGCTTGGTGCGATGGGCAGAGCACGACAGCCGAGGCCCTCGTGGCCCGGGCCGACGCCGCCATGTACCAGTCCAAGCGCGCCGGCAACGGGAAGCCGGTGCTGTTCAAGGAGTCGATGGCCGATGCCAAGGACCCAGAGACGTGGCAGTGGCCCGCCCTTCCCGACCTTATAGCAGGCTCCTAACGGGACCCCGTTCATGGTGGCCTTGTTTCACCTAGTCATGTCACCATCGGCAGCTTGAGTCCTGGTGATCGGGTGTCGGAGAACGGACGACACCATTCTTCGAGTGGGGGTGAAGCGAAGAGGCGCCAGGAACCAGTAGGGCCTTCTCGTCCCGTTCGGGCTGGACTGTGAACGGGAACGGTGGACAGCGGGACCTGGCACAGTTGCGTCGGCAGGTCGAACGGCTGATCGCAAAGGTGGTCGCCGAGCGAGGTGGTCACCGGTTTCCCTGGACTTACGTGGTCGAGCTGCATAATGACGGTGAGCGCCTGCACGTGCATCTGGCGGTGCCATTCTTCTTCGATCATGGCCGGCTGAGCGAACTTTGGGGCCATGGCTATGTATGGTGCACCGACAAGCGCAGGCGTGGTGACTGCACATTTGTCGGTGCGATCCGGGCGGCGGTGTACCTCTCAAAGTACGTGGACAAGACGTTCGCGTCCTCGGGGTTCGGCCGCCACCGCTACGAGGTCGCCCGGGGCTGGAAGGTGAGCAGCTACCAGGTTGCCGTGCGGGACCTCGACGAGGGGCAGAGGTACGCCGAGGCGGTCTTCGTGGCCGAACCTGAATACCTGTGGGATTCGCGCTCGTGTGAGGACTGGTCAGCTCCACCGGTCCGGGTCCTGTTCTTCATACCGAGGGTCCGCGATGGGTGACTGGAACGGAGAGTCAAGTTCGAAGTGGGGAGCCGACCTCGGTCCGCCGGTTCTCATCACTGTGGAGCAGGCGGCGGCACAGCTGGGGATTGGACGGACTCGGACGTATCAACTGGTGCTGGCCGGCAGGATCCAGAGCGTCAAGATCCGCAGACGCCGTCTAGTCGTGCGGGCCCGGCTGGAAGAGTTCGTGCAACTACTCCTGTCTGAGCAAGTCGGAGAGTGTGCGACGTCTTAGGTCCAGAGGGCTTCGGTCATCGCATCGGCTGCTGCCTGGCGGGCGGGTGCGAGCACGTGTCCGTAGACGTCGGCGGTAAGTCGGATGGACGAGTGGCCAAGGACATCGGAGACAACCTGCAAAGGCACGCCCTGGGCAAGCATGAGGCTGGCGGCGCTGTGGCGTAGCTCGTGCGGATGCCATTTGCCGATCTTGGCCTTCTGACAGACCGAAGCGAAGTCTCGGTAGAGGTTTCGTGGGTCAACCGGGGTTCCGATCTCACTCGTGAAGACGAAGCCGGACTCATGCCAAGCGGGTCCCAAAGCCAGGCGAGCCCGCTTCTGACGGGTCCGGTGATCCCGGAGGGCCAGAATCACGGGGGCGGGCAGATTGACGGCCCTGCGGCTCTTGGCGGTCTTCGTATCGGCAGTGACAAGGCGCCCGCCTTCACGCTTCGGCAGGCGTCGGACCATCACGATGCCCCGAGAGAGGTCGAGATCTTCCCAACGAAGCCCAAGAGCTTCGCCACGCCGGAGGCCGGTCGTGAGCATGAGGACATAGAGGACCTCGTAACGATGGCCGGCAAGAGACGAAAGGAGCCGCTTGGCCTGGTCTGGTGTAAGCGTTCGGCCCTCTTTCCTGGGCATCTTCGGGCCCTTCGTCAGTGCGGCCACATTCCTACCGACCACCCCCTCTCTGACTGCGTAGTCAAGGGCTTGCACGAGAACAGCCCGGATTCGTCGCACGGTGCTTGCCGACTTGTGCTCGTCCAGCGCTGCGGCCATGAGACGATTGACGTCGGCCATAGTGAGGTTCGCAACGGTCTTGCGGCCCAACATGGAAACGATGTGGTGGGTGAAGATGCTTCGGTAGTTCTCAGCGGTACTCGGGGCGACCTGGATCCGAAGCTCCTCGTCATACCAGCGGGTGAGGAGGTCTTTGACCGTCAGCCTGTTGTCGGGCGGGGGAAGGCCGTCATCCCGTTGGCGGACAAGAGCAGTGAGCTTCTTTGCGGCTTCTCGCTTTGTCCGAGCGCTTACGGACTTGCGGATGGGGTTGCCACGAGTGTCGTAACCAAAATGAACGACGCCCATCCAGAGTCGGTCGCTGGTGCGTTGATAGAGACTGCCGTCGCCGTTTACTCGGCGTCCCGCCATTTGCATGCTCTCCCGTTGCTGAAGTAACTGCTGAAAAGCCTTACCTCAGTGGGTCCTGAAAGCAAGCACCGCGGGCGATATGGCCTGTCACCTGGAAGAATACGGTGGGCCGTAGAGGACTCGAACCTCTGACCCCTTGCGCGTCATGCAAGTGCGCTACCAACTGCGCCAACGGCCCAGGACCACTAAGGCTATCACGGCCTTCTGGATCCCCATGAACGACACATGACTCTGGCCACGTTACGATTCGATCTTCTAGCAAGGAACCGCAATTGGCTACCCCACCAGCGGTGAACATGCCTCGGCTTGCACTTGCGACAGGTTCACCGAGGCAGTCGATCTTTCGGACAAGAGTGACCGGACGATGACCACTCACGGAACTACGAGCGCTTACAACCGTACCTGCCGCCGTGACGCGTGCCGGGAGGCGAGCCGTCCGACACGGGCCCGCCAGCGACGAACCGCGCGCGAATGCACGAGGCGCTCCATTCCGAAGCTACCGACGCGACATTGAGAGAAGAGCCCACCGATGTCGATCATTAGAAGGTACCGGTTCATCAGGAAACGATCGTGAGCAGAGCACGCCAGGGCGGGGACCCTTCCCCAGCTTCCCCTACGCCGGGCACGACACGCAGCTTGCTTAGCGGAGTGGGCAGGGTGCTGATCGGTTTCGGAGTCTTGGTCCTTCTCTTCGTCGCCTACCTCCTGTGGGGAACCGGGATCTCCGAAGCCTCGCACCAGCACGCGCTGCGCCAGCAGTTCGAGCATGAGCTAGCGGGAATCAAAGGACACAGCTCCTCGTCCACATCTACTTCTACGTCTACTTCTACCTCTGCATCTACGCCTTCGTCTACGCCTTCGTCCTGCTCGACAACCTCCACACCGGACTCGTCCACAACCTCCACACCGGGCTCGTCCACGGCGACGCTTCACACGTCTGGGGCGCAGCCGCCGGTGCCGGGCACCGTGCCGACGGAGGGACAACCGGTCGGCGTAATTCAGATCCCCAAGATCGGAGTGAACAAAGTGGTGGTCGAGGGAACCGCCACAGCCGACCTTCACCTCGGTCCGGGCCACTATCCCGGGACACCTCTTCCTGGACAACCGGGAAACGCGGCTATCGCCGGGCACCGAACTACTTACGGCGCTCCCTTCTACAACTTGAACGAGCTGGTTCCGGGCGACCCCATATTCGTGACGACCACCCAGGGTCTCTTCTTGTACTGCGTCACCCACGTGCTCGTCGTAAGTCCGTCGGACTTAGCGATTGTCGCACCTTCTCCCAAACCCGAACTCACGCTCACTACTTGCAATCCGCGCTTCAGTGCTTCACAACGCCTGGTGGTTCAAGCGTCGCTGCACACTCCACCAGCGACTATTCCTGATCACCCGACCCAGTCCCGCCCGCTGCGCTCATCTTCCTCGAGTCTGGCAGGCGAGCAGGGAAGTTGGACCGGCGCGCTCGGCTGGGGCTTGACCTGCCTCGCGGTGGGAATCGGGCTGTGGGCTCTTGCGCGCACGCGCCGGCGTCCTGGCATCATTTACGGTCTCGGAGCCGTCCCGTTGCTTGTAGTGCTGTTCCTGTTCTTTGAGAACCTGAGCCCGCTCCTGCCGGCCAGCTTCTGAGGCTGCGGCCCTGGTCCGCTGGGTCCCAGGTCTTCCCAGGTTGCCCCGCGAGACTGCTGTTCGGTGACGGTGATCACAGGCACCCGAGAGGCCAACGTCAGCTCCCGAGCCAAGGCCGTTCTGGAGCGCATCTCTCGTCCCGACCGATGGGCTCTTGCAGTGTTGGTGGTGCTGCCGCTGGCCGCGTTCACTCTGCCGACGCTCGCCGGTCACCCAATCCTGCTCGGCGACGACTTCCCGCAGAACTAC
>PLIG01000149.1 GCA_003139255.1 Acidimicrobiaceae bacterium
CTGTCTCTAGAACGATCCGTCGGCCAGAGCCCAGAGGATTACCCGGCACTCGATCGGTCCTTGAGTGCGGCGGACCGCCCTGTTGACTCAGGGCGATCACACCGGCGCCGCACACATCGGGCGGCGCGTACCACCCCTGACTAACGAAGAGGAAGGGATGGCAACGACAAACCCGTGCAAAATCGTTGTCTCGATGCTCTGGCAAGGTTCCTGGGTCTGCGTGGTAGAAACCCACCATGTCCGACTTGGAAGGACGAGGTCCCTTGCCGGGCACACTGACCCGGCAGCAAGGTGCGCCGGGTCTTGACTTCGATGCCGCCTACGAGGGGACTCCTCCGTGGGACATTGGCGCTCCGCAGCCTGACTTCGTCGAGCTCGTCGAAGGTGAAGTGCTCAAGGGGCGCGTCCTGGATGTGGGTTGTGGCACGGGCGAGCACGCGTTGCTCGCCGCGGAACGGGGATTCGAGGCCACCGGTATCGATGCCTCCCCAAAGGCGATCGCCATCGCACGAGAGAAGGCCAGTGCTCGTGGCCTCGCCGTCCGTTTTCTCGTGGGCGACGCCCTTGACCCGGGTTCCCTGGGTGAGCAGTTCGATACCGTGATCGACTCGGGCTTGTTCCACGTCTTCGACGACGAACAACGAGCTCGCTATGTCGAAAGCCTCCGTGCTGCCACTGCACTCGGCGGGCGTCTCCTTCTTCTCTGCTTCAGTGACCGCCAACCCGGCGAGCTCGGGCCGAGGCGGGTCACCAAAAAGGAGCTCCGCGTGAGCTTCGCCGACGGGTGGAGAGTGCACTCAATCGACGAGGCTCGCATGATCCTCACGTTCGCGCCCGACGGTGCCTTCGCATGGCGTGCCTTAATGACGCGCGTGAACTGACGCTCTGCCTGGATGCCCAAGACACCTCTTCGGCAAGACCTCGGCCGCGATCACTCTCAGGATGGTGGAGGCGAAGCCGGCGGGTGAAACGCCGATTCTCACCTACGAGCCAGCCCCCAAGGACACAGACGCCTGGCGTCGGCACCTGCAGCTCTCGAGAAGCGCCAGACCCGAGCAGGGGGCGTTTCGTTAGCGGCTCCGATAGCGCCGCCGCTTCGCTGTAGGCGAAGATTCGGGGGTGACTGAACTTCGTGAGTTGCTGAGCTACGCCGCGACCCGAGTGGCCGATTACCGGGATGCGGTCGCTGATCGCCCGGTCTTCCCCAAGGACGTCGACCTGATGGCCGTCCGCGCTGGCCTCGGTGTCTTGCCGGACGGGCCAACTCCCGGCGCTACGGTGCTCGAGGTTCTGGCCGACGCGGTCGAGCCGGCCTTGGTGGGCACGGTGGGTCCCCGCTACTTCGGATTCGTCGTCGGGGGCGCGCTGGACGCGGCGACCGCCGCCGAGGTCCTGACCATCGGCTGGGATCAGGTCGCGTTCAACGCTGTCACCTCGCCCGGCGCGGCTGCGGTAGAAGACGTGGCGGGCGCATGGCTGAAAGAGTTGTTCGGCCTCCCGATCTCGGCCTCGTTCGGCTTCGTGACCGGCGGACAAGCCGCCAATACCGTCGCGTTGGCGGCCGCTCGCCACGATGTGCTGGCCCGCGCGAGCTGGGACGTCGAGCAGCGGGGGCTCACCGGCGCGCCCCGAGTGAGGGTGGTGGCTAACGCCGAACGCCACGCCACCATCGACCGGGCGCTGCGGCTGCTCGGCCTCGGTGCCGGCGCGCTCGAGCCGGTGGCAACAGACTCCGAGGGCAGGATCGACGTGGTCGACCTTGCACGCGTACTTACCGGCGGCCCTGAGGGCCCGATGATCGTCTGTCTCCAGGCGGGCAATGTGAACACCGGTGCGTTCGACGATCTGAGAAGCGCGACCGCGACCGCGCACGACCACGGCGCATGGGTTCATGTGGACGGCGCGTTCGGGCTGTGGGCTGCGGCCAGCCCGACGAAGCGCCATCTCGTGGACGGGATTCAGACGGCGGACTCGTGGGCAACCGACGGCCACAAGTGGCTGAACGTCCCTTATGACTGTGGGTACGTGTTCTGCTCCCATCCGAAAGCCCATGCGGCTGCCATGTCCTTGAGTGCCGCATACCTCACGGGGCACGGTCAGGACGGGCCGCGAGCTCCCGGTGACCACGTGCTCGAGTCGTCGAGGCGCGCTCGCGGCTTCGCCACGTGGGCCGCGCTCCGCCAGCTGGGTCGGAGCGGTGTCGCCGAGCTCGTTGAGCGGTGCTGCACCCTCGCCCGCAGGTTCGCCGACCAGCTGGCCGCATTCGATGGCGTCACCGTGGTCAATGAGGTTGTGCTCAACCAGGTCCTTGTTTGCTTCGGCGACGACGAGGAGACCGAGCGGGTCATCGAAGCCGTGCAGCGCTCCGGCGTGTGCTGGATGGGCGCCACGACCTGGCGCGCGATGCGTCTCATGCGCATCTCCGTTTCGAACTGGCGCACCACCGAGAACGATGTCGACCGTTCGGTCAGGGCCATCAAGGCCGCAATCTCAGCGAGCAACCTCCGCTGAGACCGGAGCACCAGAGGACCCTCCCAGGGGCCGATCGATCCGAGATCCCCGCCTCTACGCCCCGACGGGCGGCTGTTGCGACCAGAAGTAGATGAAGTTCAACGGGTGCGAGCGAAACGGTGGACTGCTTCGAGGAGCTCGCGGCTCTTCTCGGAGGCGACATCCTTGTCACCGGAGGCGAGGGCGCCGGCGACGCAGTGGTTCACGTGGTCGTCGAGGATCTTGAACGCGACCGCCTCGAGCGCCGTGTCGACGGCGGCGATCTGGGTGAGGATGTCGATGCAGTAGCGGTCTCCTGTGATCATCTTCTCGATTCCACGCACCTGACCCTCGATGCGGTGCATGCGCTTGATCAGCGGCTCCTTGTCGGCGAAGTAGCCGTAGGTCGGAGTGGCGGTCTCGGTCATTACGTCTCCCTTGCTGGGCGGAATCGCCGCAGCCGAAGCGAGTTCGACACGACGAAGATGCTGGAGAACGCCATCGTCGCTGCGCCGACGATCGGGTTGACCACACCGGCGATGGCAAGCGGGATCGCGGCGACGTTGTACGCGAACGCCCAGAACAGGTTGGTCTTGATCGTCCGCAGGGTGCGTCGGGCGAGGCGAATCGCGTCGGGGACCGCACGCAGGTCGCCGGAGACGAGGGTCAGGTCGGACGCCTCGATGGCGACGTCGGTGCCGGTGCCGATCGCAAGGCCCAAGTCCGCCTGGGCGAGCGCCGGCGCGTCGTTGACACCGTCGCCGACCATGGCGACGACTTCGCCGACGTCTTGTAGGCGACGGATCTCGGCGGCCTTCTCGTCGGGGCGGACGTCGGCGAGCACCCGGTCGATGCCGACCTCGGCGGCGACTGCATTTGCCGTGCGCTCGTTGTCGCCGGTGAGCAGCACCGGGGTGAGCCCGAGGGCTCTCAGCTCTGCGATCGCTTCGCGGCTCGTGGGCTTCACCTTGTCGGCGACGGCTATCAGCCCGCGAGCCTTTCCGCCCCAGGCGACGACGACGACCGTGGTCCCTTTCGCCTCGAGGCGCTCAGCTTCACGAGTGAGCGCCTCGAGCATCTCCACACCTCGGTCGGCCAAGAGAGACGGGCGGCCGATGACGACCGAGTGGCCTTCCACGACCGCCTCGACGCCGAGCCCGGCCCAGCTCTCGAAACTCTCCACGGATGGCAGGGAACCCGTCTTCGTCAAGCCGTAATCTGCGACGGCGCGCGCGATCGGGTGCTCGCTCGCGTTCTCTGCGCCTGCGGCCAGCCTTACGAGCTCCTCCTCGGGTATCCCTTCGGCCGCCACGATGGCGGCGACCTCCATCCGGCCCTCGGTCAGGGTGCCGGTCTTGTCGAAGACGATCGAGGTCACCTGCCGTGTCTGTTCGAGGATCTCCGGTCCTTTGATCACGATCCCGAGCTGGGCGCCGCGGCCGGTTCCCACCATGAGCGCGGTAGGTGTCGCCAGGCCGAGGGCGCAGGGGCAGGCGACCACCACGGTCGCGACCGCCGGGATCATCGCTGCGACCAGCCCGTGGCCGGTGAGCGTCCAGGCGCCGAAGGTGAGGGCCGCGAGGACGAGGATGGCGGGGACGAACACCGCCGAGACCCGGTCGGCGAGGCGCTGCACAGGAGGTTTCTCGGCCTGGGCGCGCTCCACCAGGCGGACGATCTGGGCGAGCACGGTCTCGGCCCCGGTCCGATCGACCCGCATCCGGAGCGGCGAGCTGCCGTTCACGGTGCCGCCGATCAGCTCGGACCCCTCCCCCTTGCGCACCGGCAGGCTCTCGCCGGTGAGCATCGACTCGTCCACGGTGG
>PLIG01000127.1 GCA_003139255.1 Acidimicrobiaceae bacterium
CACCGGGGGCCACGACTACCACACCGGGGGCCACGACGGACACACCGGGGGTGGCAGCGACTGCGACCTCATTGCCGGTTGTGCCGGCTTCGGCCACCCCTTCTGCACTGGCCTTCACTGGTTTCAACCCCCGGTTACCGCTCGTAGGTGGTCTGATGGTTGTTCTGGGCGTTTTCCTGTTGGGTCTGTCGAGCGTGCGCCGGCGGCGGTCGAGGTTCGATCGACCGTAGCCACGCGAGGCTCTGATTTGTCACGGAGTCACGAGACCACCCGTCGAAGTCGGGCGTCGTCAGCCGGGCGGGTGCGTGCCCCATGTGTGTACACAGGACACGCAAACTGCATCGGACGCCAGTCACGGCCGGCCACAGGGCCGCCCAAAGGGGAAGCCTTGACGGGGCTAGTAACCGGTGAGACGACCGACCTAAAAGTGTAGATATGCCGGTAATCCTCAATGCTTCCAGTGGCCTGTCACACCGACAGGCGCGGAGGCTGAAAGGAGCCCGGTTTGTCTCTCTCAACTCAGCGCTCTGGACGCGCGTCTGAGCTGATCCTGCGACCCGCTTGGGTCATCCCGTCGTCGATCGATATCTCGAGTTCGTAGAAGCGAGAGCTCGGCGAAACACACTGTTGGCAACGGCCTCGGACCTTCGAGTGTTCTTCACCGAGGTCGACATGGAGCCCGAACACGTAGGAGTCACCGACGTGCTCGGGTTCATCACCGCCCAGCGCAAGCCGCTGTTCAACGGCAAAGTGGTGCGGATATCGGACGGCGAGCCTGGACTGTCGGCGAGCACCATCAAACGCCGGCTGTCTTCGGTCTCCGGCTTCTTCTCCTACCTCGTGATGATCGGTGAGCGCGGCTCCAACCCGGTGCCGAAGGGCCTCACCACGAGGCGTTCGCGAAAGGGCCACGGAGCGCTTGTTCCCCTGGTGCGTGCCCCTCGGGTGCTCCCGAAGATCTTGGAACCCACAGAGGTCGACGCCCTCATCGCAGCTCTTCGGCACTGGCGGGATCGGGCCATGGTCGAAGCCATGATGCTCGGAGGCTTGCGACGCTGTGAGGTGCTCGGCCTTCGCATCCAAGACCTGCGCCCCGGCGAGGGACGGGTGTTCGTCAACGAGGGCAAGGGCGGACATCAGAGGCTGATTCCCATCTCGCAGAGGTTCTTCCGTTCGGCTGCGGTCTATCTCGCAACAGAGCGCCCCGAAGACTCCTCGACCGAGCAGCTGTTTGTCGTGCTGAAGGGACCGCGTCGTGGACAACCGCTTTCTGAGGACGGCCTCGACGAGATCGTGCGCTACACGCGCGACCGCATTGGCCTTTCACACGGCACCTGCCACGAGCTGCGCCACACCTGTCTCACGAGGCTTCGCGAAGCGGGCATGGCTCTAGAGGCCATACAGGCCCAAGCAGGCCATCGCTCGATCGAGACCACGCGCATCTACCTGCACCTGTCCAATGAGTGGCTGGCCGACGAGTACGCCAGGGCGATATCGCTCATCGACAGCACGGTGTTAGAGGCGGTGGGCCAATGACCGTCGTTCTCGCACATGTCGTCACCAGACCATCCACCGACGAGCTCGAGTGGGCTGAGATCGCAGTCGCCGCTCCGCAAATGGCAGCGACTGCCCGGCGCTATCTGGGCCAGCTCGAGCTGTCGCTGCGCCCGGGCACCGTCGCCCGCACGAGCGACTCGCTGCGGCGGTTCTGCCGGCACATGGTCGCTTGCCATCCGGAGGTGCAGGGGTTCTCCGATGTGGGCCGGATCCACGTCGAGTCCTACAAGCTCGCGCTCGGAGCTCATGTGACGGCCAAAGGCAAGCCGCTGGCGGTCAACACCTTGAGGAGCCGCCTCGGGATGCTCATGACGTTCTTCGATCGCATCATCGAGTGGGGCTTCGAGGACGCCCCGGTGCGCACACCGCTGTTCATAAGCGACATCCCCCGTCCCGAGGAGCTCCTCCCGAAGGCCTTGGACGACGCCGCTGCAGCGCGGTTCTCGAGAGAGGTGACAGCAGAGCCAGACCGGCTTCGCCGGCTGGTGCTGGAGCTTCTCGCCCGCACCGGTCTTCGGGTGGGAGAGCTGTGTGCGCTCGAGAAGGATGCCGTGTCACGCCGCGGTGGCGGCTGGTGGCTGAAGGTCCCGGTCGGAAAGCTCCGAAACGACCGCACAGTTCCGCTTCTGTCGCCGCTCGTCGAGCTACTCGCCGACTGGCAGGCCACCCACGACGACGCCGGCACGGGGCTGCTTCTCACCAACGACGGCAGACCCCTCAACCGTCATGTCGTCACCCGCATGGTGAACCGGGTGGCCAAACGGGCCGGGATCGGGCATGTCCATCCCCACCAGCTCCGTCACACGCTTGCGACCCAGGCGGTGAACCGGGGTATGCGGCTGGAGTCGATCGCCGAACTCCTCGGGCATCGCACGCTTCGGATGACTATCCGATATGCGCGCATCGCCAACAAGACGGTGGCAGACGAGTACAGGGCGGTGGCCGAGAAGGTGGAGGCGCTATACGCAGAACCTCCTGATCTGCCCGAGACCCCTGCCATGCGTCGGTTACACCTCGAGCACCGCCGCATGCTCGGAAACGGCTGGTGCACGAGGCCAGCCGAGCTCGACTGCAGCTTCGAAGCGCTGTGCGAGGGTTGCGGTTTCTTCGCAACCACCGTTGAGTTCAAGGGCACCTTGACGGCCCAGCGCGACCATGCTGCAGCTCATGGTCAGCGAAAGCGCCAGGTGCTCTACGAGGGTCTGATCGATGGGCTCGAGGAGGTCCGCTCATGAAAGCCCTCGACCCCCGACGGAGCTGTCCGGCCACGGCAACGATTGACGAGTGCTCGACCAGCGTCTTTGACGAGGCCGTTGAGAAGCTCACGGTGTTGCGCGCCCCGATGCACCAGGGAGACGCCGTGACTCAGCTGCACGCCATGATGAGCCTTGTCGCTGAGGCCAAAGCCCGGTTGCCCCGGGTGGTGGCCGACGCGAGGGACCAGGAACACACCTGGACCGCCATTGCACAGCAGCTGGGCGTTGCGCGAATGTCCGCGATGCTCCGTTACGTCCGCGGCGCACGGAACCGGAGGTCGCCCCTGGACCCTGATTGAACGACCAGCCCGGCCCCGGCGGGTGTCACCAGTCCACGTGATGCTGGCACCCGCCGATTACCGGCATATCCCGCGAAGACTTGACGGGATTACCGGCATAAGTGCCGATGCCGATCACCAGCCCGGCCCGGAAACCGACGACCGACCGTCCGGGATCGTGGCGATCGCGGCTGAGGTGCTTGACTAGGCACTTCGACGACCCTGCAAGAAAGGAGGGTGAGATGGTTGCCACGTACGAAGATGCCGCTCTTGTAGTCCAACTCGTTCGCTGGGGAACAGAGATGGGCCTAGAAGAGGCAACGCATGCGCTCTTTGCGGATGGATTCGACGCCGAAGTGGCATCAATCGATCATCCGTCGGTGAGGAAAATGTTGCTTTTCGGTGAGACCGTCGGCACTTTGGTCAAGCACGGAATCCTCGACAAGGAGCTTGTCCAGGACCTCTGGTGGATCGATGGCTCATGGGGTCGGGTCGGACCTACAGCGCGACGCGAGCGGCAGCGTCTTGGTGAGCCGAGCCTCTACGAGAACTTTGACGCGCTGGCTGCGAATGCCGGTTCATGACTGACTATCTTGCCCTGGCTCGTTCGGTCGGTTCACCAACCCCCTCCTGACCGAGCGGGAAGTGTCGGGACATCTCACGGTCGCCGCCGTCACGCCACCGACCTCGCCACTAACTTGGGCGCATGGAACTCGGCAAGGTGGGCATCTGGTGGAGCAGACCCTGACAGACGGAGGACACCTCCGTGGACGTCGCAGCGGAGATGGATGCCCTCGGCTACTCGGCGCTGTGGTCCTCGGGTGGCTTCCAGCCCGGTTTGTCCACGTTTTTCGGACACCTGCTCGCCGCAACGACCCACGTGGTGGTGGCCAGCGGCATCGTGGGCATCTGGTGGACCTCCCCCGAGGAGCTTTCAAAGGCCGTGGCCGACCTCGACGACCGCTACCCCGAACGCTTCCTCTTGGGCCTCGGAGTGAGTCACGCGCCGTTGGTCGAGATCTACACCCGCCCCTATAGCCACATGGTCAGCTACCTCGATGCCCTTGACGTGGCTAGACGCGTGGTGACCAAAGACCGCCGGGTGCTTGCTGGCCTTGGGCCTCGCATGCTTGAGCTGGCAGGCGAGCGATCCGCTGGGGCACACCCATACTTCGTGCCCGCCGAGCACACAACGAGAGCACGAAGGATCCTCGGGTCCGGTTCGCTTCTGGCCCCACAGGTGACGGTGGTGCTGGAGAGGAATCCCACCAAGGCGCGCGACCTGGCGCGGATGTTCATGGCGACTTATCTCGCTCTGCCGAACTACACCAACAACCTGCGCTCCCTCGGCTTCGGAGACGATGACCTCGCCGGAGGAGGAAGTGACCGCCTTGTGGATGCGGTCGTGTGCTGGGGAGACCTCGACACCGTCGTCGCCAAGGTGCGCAAGCACTACGAGGCCGGAGCCGACCATGTCTGTATCCAGGTCGTCCCCACTTCACAAGGGTCGTTTCCACTTGCTGAGTACCGCCAGCTTGCCCCTGCGCTACTGGCCGCGTGAGCGAGACGGCTTGATCGCGTGAGCCTGGCTGTCTGGCCGACCCGGTCCCAGTGGTTTGCGTCACACCCACCCAAGTTCCTTTAGCCGAGGATCACTGATCCCGAAGTGGTGGGCGACCTCGTGGATCACCGTCTTCCTAACCTGAGCAACGACCTCCGCCTCCGTCGAGCAGACCTGACAGATGGTCTCCTGATACAAGGTGATGCGGTCGGGCATCACTCCCTTGTAGCTGTCGGGCCTCGCTTGGTCAGGGGGATGCCCTCGTAGAGCCCAAACAATGAGCGTCCCTCGGTCCGGCCCTCGATAAGTACCGCGACGTTCTCCATGGCTGAACCAAGCTCAGATGGAAGAGAGCCGAGCGCCTCGGCAACGAGCTGCTCGAAGCGTTCTGTGGTCACAACGAACATGGATCCTCGTTGTCAGAGCGTTACCGGGTCGGCGTGTGCCCTCCCCAACCGATGACCCCGCAGTCCGGGGCACCCACTAGACGGGTAGTCGGGGCCAGTGTGATCAGTGTTCGTCCCAGTGCTCGTTGTGGGCAGCGTGGCGGTGCCCGTCGTGGACGTAGTCGGTGTGATCGCCGTGGGACACCGCTTCATGCTCGCACCCATCTCCGTGGGTGTGATTGTGGGCCTCGTGGGTGACATGGACATCGTTGGCGCACTCGTCCCAATGCCCCTTATGGGCGGCATGGACATGCCCGTCGTGGAGGTAATCGGTGTGGTCATCGTGGGCGACCGCGACATGGCCGCAGCGCTCCTCATGGGTGTGGGTGTGATTGCCGTGGACGGTGTGGGTGGCAGTCATGGCTTGTGCTCCTCGGTGGTGTCGGGTTCCTCTGATGGGGACGGTGCTGACTCGTTGCCATGGGCGAGGGCGTCGCGGGCGATGTGCGCGACATGGTTGTCGGCGAGGGAATAGGCGGTCTCCTTGCCTTGACGCACCCCGACAACCAGCCCGGTGCTGCGCAGCACCCGCAGGTGCTGGGAGGCAAGCGATTGGGAGATGCCGAGCGACTCGACAAGCTCATGCACGCATCTGGGACCATCCGCCAGCTCCAACACGATGGCCAGGCGATGGGGAGTGCCGAGGGCGCGTAACAGATCGCACGCCGTTCCCAGCTGGTCAGGGGACGCGTGCAGCTTCCTACTGGCAGTCGCCGTCGCAACCATCAATCAACACATTAGCAGGTGTTCATGTCTTTGTGGATCTCGGCACCAGAGGAAGGCTGACGACACGTCGAGAAACGACCTCGACCATCGGGGGCTGGTGGCATGGCACCCGAAGCGTTACCACGCTGGCTGGAGGACATCGCCGATCACCTTACGGGGAGCACACAACCGGCAGCTACGGACGCCCGAAGCGCAAGTGCTCGAGCGCGCTCGCTACGTCGGCTCCGGGGTAATCCCTGCGCCCCTGAGCATCCGCCGCAGGTCGACTACCTGCTGCTCGTCGATATCGTGACCTCGCGGGGCGTCGAATGTCTCGGTCTCAGATCCCAAGGTCACCGTGTACCGGTCATCGTTCTCCCCGGTAACAGTGGCCACGCTCTGCAGGAGTGACAAAACGTCATGCCACTGGATGTTGTGGCCAACCGGATGGCTGAAGATCTTCTCCACCGTGGCCCGATGGTGCGCATCAAGTTCTATGCCTTCTGCCATTTCACTCTCCTCGGCCTTTCAGAGTAATCCCGGAGCCGTGACGGGGCAGACCATTGACTCCAGGATCTTCGGGCGGTTCGCCGTGACCACCTCGCAGTGGTGAAACGGGTACCCTCGGCTCAGGAATTCGTCAGTCGGTCGAATCGGCACCAGGCTTGTTGCCGCTTGTCGCAGGTGCGTCGAGATCCCAGCCGCCTTCGTCTTCATGTCGAGAGCGGGTGCGACGTGTCGGCTCTCCTAGGCCATCGGGGTCGTCCATACCTCCGTCGAGGGTGACGAGATCTTCAGGGTCGTTGAGCTCGGCGGTCCTATCCCTGTGGGTGACGACAGCGAGCTTCACCGACTCTTCTGAGCCCGAACCCCTGAAGCCGAGCCGCGACCACAGTTGCGGGGAAGATTGTTCCAGGTGGATCAGGCCCGGATTAGGCTCTCCTTAGACTAAGGTTTTCGGGCGGCTGAACCGGGAGTTTTGACTCTGTAATCATTGTGCTCGGAGTGGGCCAATGGGACCAGACCCCGCACGGCGGGGAATGGATGCCTCAGATCGAGGCACAAGAGAGAGTTGAACATGCGACGTAAGACGTTCGACATGATCCTGACAGCGGGCGGCGCCGTCCTCGTCGTCGTCCTGATCGCCGCAGGCTCGCTGGGCATGTGGGGCTACAGCTACGCCAACACGAACGTGCACAACCAGCTGGCTGCTCAACAGATCTTCTTCCCGAAGCTCGGCAGCTCCGCGCTCGCCAGCCCGAAGATTGGCCCGTACCTCGACAAGTACG
>PLIG01000183.1 GCA_003139255.1 Acidimicrobiaceae bacterium
AGATATTCGGCACCCACAGGATGACGAATTCGAGAAGGTGGCGGATGGCGAGGTAAGCAAAGGCTCAGAGTTGCCCTCGTGCCCGTCCGCCTCGCATCGTCGGGGAGGTAGCCGAGAGAAACCAGAGCCGGGGAAGCCCCTGCTCAACGGCGCGATCGAATTTTCGGGCAGCACGCGATGTCGATGAACAATGTTAGTTCAGCGACCTGATCGGGATTTTAGTGCCCTACACCTTGACTCAGAACATCAGGCTGCAGCCTGTTACCGGACCAGGCCCGGCGGTGCACGTAAGGGCAGCCGCCGACGCGGCTGATTAGCGGTTGACCGTGCTCATGTCCGCGTAGCGGTCACCGGCGGTAAAGCCCTTCGGAGCTAGCTCCTCGATCTCCGTGAGCTCGTCCTCGCGCAAGGTCAACTTTTCCGCCGCGAGGTTCTCCTCTAGGTAGAAAAGGTGCTTGGTCCCCGGGATGGGAACGATGTCGTCGCCCTGGGTCAGCACCCACGCGAGCGCCAGTTGTCCGGCTGTACAGCCCTTTCGGTTGGCGATCTCGTGCACTTTGGAGACCACGTTGAGGTTGCGCTGGAAGTTCTCGCCCTGAAAGCGAGGGTGGTTGTGGCGGAAGTCGCCCTCCGGCAGATCTTCGGGACTCCGAAAGCGCCCGGTCAGAAAGCCTCGGCCCAAGGGGCTGTAGGCAACGAAGCCGATCCCGAGCTCACGTACGGTCGGCAGGATCTCGTCCTCGGGGTCGCGCGACCACAGGCTGTATTCGGTCTGAAGGGCCGTGATGGGGCAGGTGGCGTGGGCGCGGCGGATGGTGGAAGGCGCGGCCTCTGACAGACCGAGGTGGCGGATCTTTCCGGCCTCGCGAAGCTCGGACATCGCACCGACGGTCTCCTCGATCGGAACGCTCGTGTCCACCCTGTGCTGGTAGTAGAGGTCTATGTGGTCCACTCCGAGACGGCGAAGGCTGTCGTCGCAGGCACTTCGTACGTACTCGGGCTCACCGTTCACCCGCACCCATGAGCCGTCCTCGCGTCGCTGGTTGCCGAACTTGGTGGCGAGCACGACCTCGTCACGGTGCCCCGCGACCGCCCTGCCCACCAGGCGCTCGTTGGTGAAGGGTCCGTACATGTCCGCCGTGTCCAAGAACACACATCCCCGATCGAGCGCCCGGTGAATGACTTTGATGGACTCTGCCTCGTCGCCGGTCCCGTAGAACTCGCTCATGCCCATGCAGCCGAGGCCAATGGCTGGGACGAGGAGCTTGTCGGGGCCGAGAAAGCGAGTCTGCATGTTGGTCACCTTTCGGTCGAGTGAAGCGGATCCGATTACCGGTCAAAATTACCCGCCCGACGCGCCGCTTTGTTTACGCCTAGGTGTCTCGGGTCACCAGTTCCTATCTCCGCCTCTGCCCTAGATAAGTACTTTGACGACCCACGGTGGCCGCGGGCGGCGAAGTCATCGGCTGGAGGACCCTGTTCGGGGGCATCCTTTCGGTACGCCAGCGCGTCAGACTGGCCCAGCGAGAATCGCGCTCATCGTGGAGCATCGCCCATGCGGTACTCGTGAGTGAGTTCGTCGAGACGGCGTTTCAGGTCGTCCTCGAGCATGAACTCAGCCGCCTCAAGACTCGATGCAAGCTGGTCGGGGCGGCTCGCACCGATGATGGGCGCGGTGATCGCCTTGTTCGCCAGTACCCAGGCGACGGAGAGTGTCACGAGGCTGACGCCAGCCTCTTTCGCAAGGGGGAGAAGTTGGTCGACGGTGTCGAACTCGCGGTCGTGCCAATAGCGGCTTTGATACATCTGGGCCGCGTTGCCGAGGGTGAAGCGGGTGCCTTCTGGCGGTGAGGCGCCGCGATGGTGCTTCCCCGAGAGCAGGCCACCGGCGATCGGGTTGTAGGAGATGACTCCGACACCTTCCTCGCCGCAGAACGGGAGCATCTCACGCTCGATCTGCCGGAACAACAGGTTGTAACGAGGCTGAACGGAGTCGAACCGTGCCAGCCCGAGCGTTTCACTCCGTCCGATGGCGCGCACCAGCTGGTAAGTGAGGAAGTTTGAGCAGCCGATGTAGCGGACCTTCCCCTGGCGCACGAGGTCGTCGAGTGCTCCAAGCGTCTCGTCGATCGGGGTCGCTGGATCGAACCCGTGGAGCTGGTAGAGGTCGATGTAGTCGGTTTGCAACCGGTGCAAGGAGGCGTCGATTGCGTCGAAGATGTGCCTCCGGGAGTTCCCGGCGTCGAAGGGCGAGGGCCCGGTTGGTCCGAAGCACTTCGTGGCAAGGACGAAACGGTCCCTTCTTCCCTGCAGCCAGCGACCGAGGATCTCCTCGGTGCGACCCTGGGTTGTGAGATCGCCGCCGAGCGGATAAGCGTCCGAGGTGTCGATGAAGTCGATGCCGCCCTCTGCAGCCCGATCGAGGATCGCGACCGAGGTCGGCTCGTCACACTGCAATCCGAAGGTCATCGTCCCAAGACAGAGCTTCGACACCTGGAGGCCGGTTCGTCCGAGTCGCGCGTGATCCATGAACCGAAAGCTAGCGTTTCAAACGGATATCTTGCGATCGGCTGCCCGGAGCGTCACGTGTAGCTTCTGTCCATGACGAACTCGCTCCTGTCTCCACCCGTGCACGCCCTTCTCGACCGACTGTTCCGGACTGCAGACGGCGATGACCTGGTCGTCGCCCGTCTAGCCGAGCGTCACCACGACCGGTTCGAGGCGGCGACGGCCCGCGAGCGAGCAGATGCCCTCCAAGACGTCTACATGCCTATCTCTCGCGAGGCCGGCCGGTTGCTCTACGCACTGGTGCGAGGGTGCCGGGCTTCGACGGTGGTGGAGTTCGGGATGTCGTACGGCATCTCGACCGTCCACCTCGCCGCTGCTGTATACGACAACGGGATCGGCCGGGTCGTCACCACCGAGCTCAGTACCGTCAAGGTCGCTCGGGCCCGGACCAACCTGACCGAGNNAGGACGTGGTCACGATCCTCGAGGGCGATGCCCTCGAGACCCTTGCCGGGCTAACTGATCCGGTCGAGCTCGTCCTTCTCGACGGGTGGAAGGATCTCTGTTTGCCGGTGTTGCGCCTCCTCGAACCACGCCTCGCTCCCGGGGCCCTGGTGCTTGCCGACGACACCACGGCCCACGCTGAGCAACTGGCCGAGTACCTGGCCTACGTGCAGGACCCGATCAACGGGTACGTGTGCATCGGGTTCCCGGTGGCCGACGGCATCGAGATCAGCTGTCGGGTATGACGCACGGTGCCATACGGGGCGGTCGTCTCATCGACCGGCTCTTCGTCTGATCGACGGTCGCCGAGGTGGAGCAGGTCGCGGCCAGGATGCGACGTTCCGCGATCAGCTGCATGTAGACCGGCAGGGAGTTGTAATCTCCGCGACCGACGCTGTTCCAGCGCCGCTGCCTGAAATGCGGATGCGCCGGGTAGGGGCCTTGGCAAACCTGCCTCCGGATGCCGCTCGTAGTATCCGAAAACTCGATG
>PLIG01000119.1 GCA_003139255.1 Acidimicrobiaceae bacterium
GATCAGGAGAGCCAGCCCCATCGGGGTCGCGAGGAAGAGGTGGACCCGGGGATGTCCCGCGACCGCCTGGCGCACCGTGTCCCGGATGCCCTCCGCCCAGGCGCAGGCGGCTGCCGGGCCATCCACGGCACTGTTGCTCGGGCCGTCAGCGGGGCGCAGGACGAGCAGGCGCGCCACTGGGGGGCTCTGTGACCGGATCCAGGCGAGGACGTCATCCGCCATCGGGGTCGCGATCTCGACGGCGACGGCGAGGTCGTCGCCCAGGCCAACNNCGCTGGGAACGATCGGCTGTGGCGATGGTGCGTCGGACGGCCAGAGGACGCCTCGCTGCACGGTAGCGACGTCGAAACCCGTGACCATCCGAAGTGCCGCCCCGACGGCGAAGGCGGGGGCGAGCCGGATGCTCCCCGTGACTGTCACCTTCGTGGCGCCGCGGAGATGAGACGGGATGGCCTCGATGTCGCGCTGCAATTCAGCCCACGTGGCGGGAGGCTTCGGGTGCCGTTTCACATATGGACTGTCGCCGTCGAATCGGTCGACCCAGTCGATGGCGTGCGCGGCATGGTCAGCGAGCGGGTCGGGCAACAGCGTGGCGATTGACACGATCGTCCTCGTGTCCTCGATACGCAGTGCCTCGGTCGTGATCTCCTCCTGAATGTCGGCGAGATCAAGTCTGCGTCGACCCGCCACCACCTGGCGCGCAACCCAATCGATGCCGGCGTTGAGGCCGGACTCATCACCGCGCAGCCCCACTGCCGCCATGGCGTACCTCGCCTCGTCGGACAGGTGTCCGACNNCGGCAGCCCGAGGAAGCAGCCGGCGGGTACGGGAGTCCCGTGCCGCCAACAGCGCGTCGCTCGGATCGGTCTGGCGGTTGCTGACGATGGCGAGCTGTACCGGCTCACCCGACGAGGTGAGCTGGCGCCAGGTGTCGGCCACCTTGGCGAGGATCGATCGGCCACCCGAGCTGCTCGGTGCGCTGAGATAGGCGAGGTTGGCGGGGGTGCTGCTGTCGACGGTGTACTTGACCTGCGTGTAGGTGTTCGGCGGCCGCATCCGGTACAGCACCACGTCGTCGAGGTTTCCGGCACCGTCCACCTCGACGCCGACGCTCACGATCGGGTTCTCCACACCGTTGGCTGAGTCCAGCAACGCCGCCATGCAGGCGGACCAGGCCACGAGCCACTGGAAGCGGTCCCCGGCGGTGCGAACGCCCGTCGGGCTCGGAGCGGGGAGTGGCTCGGTCACGACACGTGCGCACGGAACTCNNGGGAAGGCTGCCATGATCGCCGACGGCCCCAGCCGCTGGGTCAGGTCGGAATAGGTGAAGCTCGGCTCCTCGCCCCGCGGTCCCGTCAGTGCCACCAGCTCGGCGAGGGTTCGGTCGTCGATGCCGGTGCCCTCGAGTGCGGCGACGAGCACCGCCCGCCGCTCCTCGTCCCCCGGACGGGTGAAGTGGAAGATGCCGGCGGCGCGACGGAGCACTGCGGGGTCGAGAGCGCGCTCGCGGTTGGTGCACATGACGACGATGACGGGGACATCCTCACCGGCAAGGCTGTCGACGCCGGCGAGCAGGGCATCGACCCCGGCTCGGTCCTCGTGGTGCATCTGCTCGGCAGCCCGCGACTGCGCCAGGGCGTCGGCCTCGTCGACCACGACGACGAGTGCTGAGGACGGTCCCTTGGCACTTCGAGCCGCTTTGCGGCCCTCGGCGAGGATGTGGGCGAAGGCGTTACCGATGAGCGTCGTCATCTCGCCGACCAGGCCGCTGCCGCGGGCGCTCAGCTTGAGCCGGTACAGGTAGACGGTCAGGTTGAGCGTGTCGGCCATCTCGCAGCCGAACGATTCGGCGAGCGCGCTCTTGCCCGATCCGACGTCGCCGGCAAAGACGAAGAGGGGAGGGCGATCACGGAAGAGTTCCAGTGCCGGCAACTCACCGCCGTGATGCTCGATGGCCCAGGCATGAAGTCGGCGGGGATCGGCGAGGAGGTACGCCTCTCGACGCAGCCGATCCTTCACATCGTCGAGNNGTAGCGAGCCGACCGCACCCGCTCGGGCAGCTCGATGATCGGGTGGAAGAGGTCCTCGACGGTCATGGTGTCCTCGTGGGCTGCTCAGAAAGCGGTGAAGTCGTCACGGGTCACCCCGACGCCGTTGCGCGAGTAGCCGTTGCCGGAGCCAATGTTGCCCGAACGCGTCGCCGGCTCCTCCCCGAAGCTGCGCGAGACAGGCAGGGCGGCCTCGACCCTCATCTGATCGGCAGAACTGAGGTTGAGGAACTCCGGGCTGTAGCTCAGGTAGCTATAGAAGCTGCAGCCGGCGACGGCGGCGCTGGTCGGCAGCGAGCCCGGGCGGGTGTCGACAAGCTGACCGCCGACGGTGGCCGTGTAGCGGAGGCGGAGCTTCCAGTCGTTGCTCGACGGGTTTCGGAATCCGTAGGAGACGGTCCCGAGGTAGCCGTCACGCAGCAGCAGCGCCGCCTCCTCAACGAAGGCGTCGATCCGAGCATGCGCGGGCGCGCCGTAGAGGTTGTGGAGCAGACGAAGATCGGTCCCGATCTTGGCCCCGACGTAGCGCGCCTCGGTGATGGTGAAGGCTGCCGTCCGGGTGACGGTGGTCGACATCACGCCCCCTCGAATCCCGGTCCGAAGATGGTCCGCCAGGCGGTGTTGGCGTCGCCCTTGGTCGGCGCCTGCACGCCCCAGGCGACCTCCTCCATGGCTGTCGTCGCCGTCTTCACGAGCCGCTGCCGGTCGCCATCGGTGTAGCTGCGGACGACGTTGTTCTCGGAATTGACCGGATCCCACACCTGGATCGGGTCATTCGACGCCGTCACGTCGCCGGCAGCGTAGAAGTCGGTAAACACGATCGGGCTGCGCAACTCGGTCCGCGAGATGTACGAGAGCACCTGCTCGATCGCCCGCGGATAGTCGTGGACCGCCAGCGCCTCCCCGTTCCAGCCCTGGTCCCAGAGGTGCGCCACGATCAACTCGACGAGGAAGCTCTTGCAGCGAAACTGGCCNNCCGGTCCGACGGCGTCCCGCCGCGTCTGCATGAAGCGAAGGTGCAGCGTCACCGAGGTGAGCACCCGATCGCCCTGGCGGGTGATGAGGTAACCCTGGTCGTCCGGTTCGCCGGTGTAGAGCACGGGTGCGACGTCGATCTTGAGCCCCGAGCCGTGCATGGTGATGCCGACAGCGTGGTCGGAGATGACGAAGTCGTCCGCCACTTTGGTGTCGCCGTACACCTCCATACACCGGTCGCGCAGCCAATCAAGAAGCCTGCTCTCATTGGCTTCGACCCCGCCGACGCTGGAGGCACGCACGTAGGCGGCGATGTCGGCGTCCGNNGGCCGCTCTCGTCGGCGTTGACGCCACCGACGCTGGCGGCGCGGACGTAGGCAGCCACGTCGGCGTCTGACCCCTCGCCGCGGCGGCGCTGGATCGCGGTGTGCTTGGCTGTGCTGCCGGAGGCCCGCAACTTGACGAGGTCGTAGTCTGGGTGAGCATCGATGTACGACTCCAACCGGGACCGAAGGTGGTTGACCTGGCTGCGCCGCCGGGCCGCCTCATCCGACGCGATATTCACCTTCGAGGCGGCATAGGCTGCGAGGACGGCGTGATCGACGTGGTTGGCCGGCATCAGCCCACCACCGCCGTTGCCAGGGTTGCCCTCATCTGTGCCATGTCGACTCCTCGCAGCCAGACACGGCTGGAGCACCTGGCGGGCCTGGCCAGGCACGCGCCAGCGCCAGGCTCGCTCCAAGAGAGAGAATGGAGGCTCATCGTGTCTGCTCCCAGCGCCGAAGAGGTCGGATCACTTAAGTCTAACGCACAGATATCCNNGATATCCGCGTCCTGTTCGCGCGGCTCAGCTACTCTGTATTCGTGACCCAACGGCGGATCGAGTGATGCACCGGGTGTGTCCTGGGCGATTGACCTGTGTCACCGGGTGACTGGAACATGACTGAGCCGGCCTTCGAACCCGGACGGATCCGACTCGCTCGCGAACTCAAGGGATGGAGCCAGGCAGATCTCGCCCGGTCGCTGGCAATTACAGCTGCCGCCATAAGCCAGTTCGAGGCCGGCGCGAGTCGACCGAGCGCAGACACCCGTCAGCGACTAGCCGCGGTCCTGGAAGTGCCGCCTGGCTTTCTCGACCTGCCGCTCGTCGACACCCACGAGGGCTTCTTCAGGTCGTTGCGCCGGACATCGGTCATCGATCGTCGACGGGCGAGAGCGCTCGCTCAGCCAGCTCACGATCTCGTCACCTTGACAGAGCTCGGTCGGCGGTTACCGCCGCCTTCCGTGCCGGAGCTCGAGATGCCTCCGCTCGTCGAGGACAGAGAGTTGATCGAGGGACTCGCAGCNNCAGCTGAAGTGCGTAGACACTGGGGGCTCCCCGAGGGCCCTGCCCCAGACGTGGTCAGGCTGCTGGAAAGCCAAGGAGTCGTTGTCATGCGCCTTCCCCTCGGCACGGCGGACGTCGACGCTTTCTCGTTACCCTTCGCGGATCGTCCCGTGGTTGTGCTTGGCACTGACAAGGGTGACAAGGCACGCTCGAGGTTCGATGCTGCGCACGAGCTTGGACACCTGGCAATGCATGGTGAGCAGGTGTGGGGGNNAGAAGCGGACATCTACAAGGCTCTTCCGTCGTGCGCGGACTGGCCGACGCTCTTCGAGTTGAAGATGCGCTGGCAGGTCTCGCTCGCAGCGCTCCTGATGCGCGCCCGCACCGTCGGACGTATGAGCGAGGCGAACTACATCGCCGCTGTGAAGACCGCATCGGCCCGAGGATGGCGAAGAGTGGAACCCCTGCCGCTTGGCGAGCCCGAGCAACCTCGGACGCTACGGGACCTCCTCGACTCGGACGACGGTGCCATGGCTCGAAGAATGCTGCCAGCTCACGCNNAAAACGTCAGGCTGGTCCGCGGCGATTCCTTGCGGCCGCCGCGGTATCAGTACCGCGCGCAAGCGTACGAGTTTCGTCCTCGGGGTCTAGGCCCAGTTCGTCCAGGCGTGCAGTGAGGCTGTCCAGTGTCCGCCGGGCTGCACCTTCTAGGCC
>PLIG01000085.1 GCA_003139255.1 Acidimicrobiaceae bacterium
TTGCGTGCCGGAGCCCGCTTCGTTGCCGTGCGCTTCGTCGCCTTCTTCGCGGCCGTGCGCCTCGTCGCCTTCCTTGCTGGCGCCCGCTTGGTCGCCCGCTTCACACTCTTCCTTGCTCTCTTGACTGGCATCGTAGACGCCCTCCTTACGGCCTTCTGGCCGATCGCTTCACTGCCTTTCTCGCCGCTGAGCGCTTCGACGATGCTCTCGTCGGAACGCGCTTGACGGCCTTTCTGGCCGATCGCTTTGCTGCCTTTCTCGCCGGGGCACGCTTCGCGGCCTTCTTGGTCGGGACCCGCCTGACGATCTTCTTCGCCGGCCTCTTCGCCGGCTTCTTCACGGCCTTCTTGGCTGGAATCCGTTTACGGGCCTTCTTGGCCGCCTTCCTGGGCGCCTTCTTCGCCTTGGAGGTGGCCCTGGTGGACTTGCCGGCCTTTGCCGCCTTCGCCGCCGGTGCCAGGGGTTTCAATTCGGGCAGACGGACCTTCTCGTTCAAGATGTCCTTCAACATCGCGCTCGCCGCGAACCGCACCCCGCGCGAGGCAGCTATGGCCACTGGGGCCCCCGTTTGAGGGTTACGTCCCATTCGTGCGCCGCGGTGGGTCGGGTTGAAGCTGCCGAAACCCGCGACCACGACTCGTCGCCCAGCTTTCACTTCGCTCGCGACCGCATGGATCAACGCGTTGACCGCTTCGTCTGCCTCGCGCTTCGTCAACAACGTCGTCTTGCTGACAACGTCGATGAGCTCCGACTTATTCACCGCACCTCCTCGGTAGAGTGCAATCGCATTAATCACAGAGGGTTTTCGCGCAAAAGTCAAGCATTCTCGCTTCTGTGACTCACCAACGGGCGAGGACATCGGTGAGGAACCGTGCAAGGAACGACGCAAGGATCGTCGCTCATCGTGGTTCGGATGGCACGCACGACGGCAGTTGGAACGGACGAAAGTCGTGGTCATTACAAGGATTTTCTTCGATGAGCATCTACCGTACGCGAGCCATGACGTGATCGACATCGACGTGCATGGCTTCGATGGGCCGGTCCAGTGACCACTCTCATGATTATTCTCGGACCCCACGTAGGCGAGGACTTGCCATTGCGAACAAAGCGTGTCGACGACCAGCGAGGAGCGCCGGACGGTGAGCATCCTCGAGATGTGCTCGGCACGTGCGGTAGGCTGCGCGTTAACGAGGGGTTTTGGTCTTCCACCCCGAGCAGACTCGATCCGCGCTGTCGTTGACGGCGCCGGGTTTCGTGTGGCGACTGTGCCGCGTGGCGACGCGAGCATGCTCGAAGCGCTTGCAACCATTAGAAGTGCTTCTCGGGACGCCGGGTACGGGCTCTACCTGGGGGCGGGAAACTTCGGGCTCGTGTGGGCACCGCCAGAGCAAGCGGTCCTGGTCCTCGGCCCACCTCGATCGGGTTAGACCACCGCGCTCGTGGTGCCGTCGGTGCTGGCAGCCCCAGGGGCCGTGGTGTCCACCTCCACCAAGCCCGACGTCTTGATCGCTACTGCACCAGCCCGGCTCGACAACGGGCCCTGCTTCGTCTACGACCCGAGCGGAACCGTGGAGGTACCCGCCGGCGTTGAACGAGCGCGGTGGTCTCCGGTGACGAAGTGCAAGCGGTGGGACAATGCCCTGGTGGTCGCGGGGCGCCTCGTCTCCTCGGTGCGGCCGGCGGGGCACGGCGCCTGTACCGACGGATTCGACCACTGGACCGAGCGCGCGCAGACGCTCTTGGCCCCGCTGCTGCACGCCGCGGCTCTCGAGGGGGTGGAGATGGCCGGCCTGCTGAGGTGGGTGGAGCGTCGCGAGGCGTCGCACGCGATGGCCATCCTCGAGCGCTCCGGCTTGGAGGCCCCGGCAGACCAGCTCGCCGGGATCGCTGTCACCGAAGGGCGCGAGCAGAGCAGCATCTGGTCGACGGCGTCAGGAGTGCTCGGTGCGTATCGCAGCGAGGCCGCGCTCGCCACAACGGTCGCACCCGACTTCGACGCGCGATCCTTCTGCGACTCCGGCGGAGCTCTGTATATCTGTGCGGCCGGCAGTCGCCAAGCGCTTGCCGCTCCGCTGGTCGTGAGCTTGCTCAGCGAGATCCGCGACGCCGCTTACGCCCGCGCCGCAGAACGCGTCACTCGCCAGGCGACAAGCTCGGCGCCGGCCCCAGACCGGCCACCGCCGCTGGTGCTGGCCCTTGACGAGGTCGCGAACATCGCCCCCCTCCCGGACCTGCCGTCCATAGTCAGCGAGGGCGGCAGCCAGGGAGTGGTCACGCTCGCCTGCCTCCAGGACCTGTCCCAGGCGCGCTCGCGCTGGGGACGGACGGCGGAGGGTTTCTTCTCACTGTTCGGGACCACGGTGGTGCTCCCCGGTATCGGCGACGTACAAACTCTCGAAACGCTCTCGATGCTCGCAGGTGAACGCGAGGTTCAGACGCGGTCGATCAGTGCGCCCGCAGCACCGTCGGGGGCGGGACTGGCACGTGCCTTTACCAAGCGCCTGGTCCTCGGACCGGGAGCACGGCCGGTGGACCGCACACCAACCGTGACCACCTCGGCGGTGCCGTGCCGGCGCCTGCCTCCCGACGTCGCTGCGCGCGGCGAGCCCGGCACGGCTTTGATGATGGATGAGCGCAACCAGATGAGCCGGATCAGGCTCACGCCCTGCTACGAGAGCAGGCCCTGGTGCTGGGCGGTCAATCGGACCGGGTCCGGGCGTGAGGCGAACCACCGGCCGCCCGCACCCCGCCCCGACCCGGGCATTGAACTGGGTCGCTAAGACACCACTCAGATCGGAGGCCATGCCGGCTCTGATCACCGCGCCAGACCTTCGATAACCTCGACGTTCGGCAAGCGGGTGAGGGTATCGGGCGGAACCCTGACCTTCAGCGAGCGGCTTCCTCCTCCGAGGATGATCGAGGCGCGAGTCACGACCTGCGCATCCACCCATACCGGCATCTCCTCGGGCAGGGCGAAGGGCGTGACGCCGCCGATCATCATCCCGGTGCGCTCGTTGGTCTCCTCGGCTGACGCGAAAGAGACCTTGCGCACACCCAGGTGGCGTCGGACAACTCCATTGACATCGAGTCTCGTGGTCGCCAACACCACGCAGGCTACGTACCGACGAGGTTCGCCCTTGCCGACCACGACGATCGTGTTGGCCGAGTCCTGCATGGCAACGTCGTAGCGTTCGCAGAAGGCGGCGGTGTCCGCGAATGCGGGATCACACGGGAAGATCTCGTAACTGACGCCGAGGTCATCGAGGGCACCGAGGACCCCGCGTTCGAGCTCGTCAACACTCTTTGGAGCCGAGCAGTCGGGATCCAGCACCTGTTCAACCCTATGCCGTTCCGAGTCCCGTCCCCAGGGTGTGCCCTGTGCCGATCCACAGCTGCCGACCCACAGTTGCCTACACAGCCCCCGAGTTTTG